>CANNUR010000009.1 GCA_947523045.1 uncultured Prosthecobacter sp. | reverse complement strand
GCCGAGAGGATCAGGAGGGGGGCTTTGTGCATGCTGAGCGGGGGGGAAGGTTTACAGGGTGGGTTTCAATTCATCCGCGGTGAGGCGGTAGCTGAACACGGTTTCGCCGTTTTTGTTGATGAGGGCGGCATCGAGCACGGCGGGCGTGACGGTGCTGTCGGCATCGACGCGCAGGAAGACGTTCGGTTCGACCGCACTGCGCAGCAGGTCGGGATGGTAGACGTTGAGCGAGGGGATTGTGCTGGCGTGGATGGGCGAGGCGATGAACTGGACGAGTTCATAGCCGACCACGGCCTTCGTCTTGTAGCGCAGCACGCGGCTGGCGTGGATGTCGCCGCCCATGAGCAGCACGCCGGGGATCTTGTGCTCGCCAATGAACTTCTGGATCGCGGTCAGCTCATGCTTGTAGGTGCCCCAGTCATCGGACTCGAAGTTTTCCTTGTCGTCCCAGATAACCCCGCAGGCCAGCACCTTGAAGGGCGCGGTTGAGGCCAGCAGGCCCTTCTGCAGCCACTGCCACTGCCTGGCGCCGAGCAGGCTCGGTCGGTGGCTGCCGGCAAAGGAGGGTTCGGTCATCGAATACCAGCGGGTGTCGAGCAGGAAGACCTCGACCGGCCCGCGCCGGAAGCTTGTGTAAATGCCGCCCTCGCCGTCGCCATAGCCCTGCTGCGGCCGGTAGCGGGTGAAAACGAGACGGGTGTTCTCCTTGCCCGCCGCCTGGCCGCTGGCGTCGTTGCCGGCAAAATCGTGGTCGTCCCAGGTCCAGCCGCACGGGCGCGAACGCAGCAACTCCTGGTACTCCGGCACGGCGGCAAACTCGCGGTGCCGACGGGTCTGCTTTTCCAGGTCCGTGCTGTCGATGTAAGGGGTGTCGCCCAGCAGCACAACGCCATCGACGTTTTCGGCGGCCATGCGCCGCCAGACCGCGCGACTGCCCTCGTCCTCCTTGGCGCAGGAACTGACCGCCAGTCGGACCCGGGACGGCTGGTCGGGCGCTGGCCCCGTGGTGAATTGTTGCGGCTCCGCCGCGGCGATTTCGCGGTCCTCCTGCAGGATGCGGTAACGGTAGGTCGTGCCGGGCTGCAGACCGTCGGCCCGCCAGTGCAGGCAGAAATCGTTTTCCGCCAGCGCCTGCCGCGTCCAGCGCCGGGTCTCGCCCCCCGCCACGGGCGTCACTTCCAGCGTGAACGCCCCCGCCTGGCCCGCGCGCAGCCAGACTAGGGCGGCGGTGGCCTCCGCATGACCGAGCAGCGGGCCCAAGAGGCTGCCAGCCGAGGACTGGGCCGACGCGATGGCCGGGCCGACGCCGAAAGCCAGGGCTCCGGCCAGGAACTCACGGCGAGGCAGGTGGGTGGATGGGGTCTCAGTCATCATGGCGGTGCGACGAAGCAAACGGCCATGCTAGTGAGAACCTTGTTGCCTGAAAAGAAATTTATGTGATTTTTAAGCAACATTGCCCCATGAACCTCGTCGAACTGTCCCAGCGCATCAAACAGCGCCGCCTCGACCTCGGCCTGAGCCTGGAGGAGGTCGCCGCGGCGGCCGGGCAGACGCGCAGCTGGCTGTCGAAGGTGGAGAACTTCCGCATCACGCCCTCGCTGCCCGCCCTGGCGCGGGTGGCCGAGGCCCTGCGCGTGCCGCTGGCAACACTGCTGGAGGGGCTCGACGCCAAGCCGCAGATCGTGCTGACGCGCCGGCAGGACCGCCGGGTCATCCGGCGCGACCCCCAAAATTCCGACATCATCTATGAGGCCCTGATCCAGGGCCGAGCGAACCGGCGCATGGATCCGTTTCTGCTGCAGGTGCCGGCCGGCGGTGGCCGCAACGTGTCGCGACCGCATGAGGGCGAGGAATTCCTCATCGTTCTGGAGGGACGGGTGACACTGGAATACGGCACCGAGAGCTTTGCGCTGGCGACCGGCGACAGCCTGTACTTCGACGCCGACACCCCGCACCGGCTGCTCAATCCGCACGACCAAGCCGCCCGGGTGCTGTGCGTTTTCCTGGAAAAGTAACGGGTGTTTCGACCGAACTCGGCGATTGCCCTCCGTCCCCGGGGTGGTAGCGTGCCGGCCGCGCAGCGCCGCGCGGCGTATCGTCCCAACCCCTATGCAATGGCTTTCCCAACTTGGCTTCGTCGGTGAGGCACTCCGCTTCATCATCCTGGTCTTCGAAGTGCTGATGGTTTTCAACCTGATGATCCTGGTCCATGAACTGGGTCACTTCCTGGCGGCGCGCTGGCGCGGGCTGAAGGTCGAGGCTTTCTACATCTGGTTTGGCAAGCCGCTGTGGAAAAAGACCATCAACGGCGTCGAGTACGGCCTCGGCAGCATCCCGGCGGGCGGCTTCGTCAAGCTGCCACAGATGGCGCCGATGGACGCCATCGAGGGCGAATCGACCGCCGGCGAGCCCCTGCCGCCGGTCAAGCCGCTCGACAAGATCATCGTCGCCTTTGCCGGCCCGCTGTTCAGCTTTGGCCTGGCCTGCCTGTTCGCCCTGCTGGTCTCCTGGCTGGGCAAGCCGCAGTCGGAACCCTTTGTCACCACGACCATCGGCTACGTCGTCGACGACAGCCCGGCAGCCAAGGCCGGCCTGCAGCCTGGCGATGTCGTGCGCAAGATCGACGGTGTGCCGGTGCTGCGCTTCGAGGGCATGGTCGACAGCATCCGCTGGGGCGTCATTGCCAGCGAGGGTGAAACGATCCGCTTCGAGGTCGAGCGACCCGGCAAGGGCGTGCAGGAAATCGCCGTCGCTTCCAAGTGGCCGGATCCCGAGGCGGAAAACATTGCCTGGTGGCAGCAGCCCTTCAAGCGGCCGCCCCTGCGCGAGGTCGGTATCATGGGCAAGGAAACACCGATGGTCGGCGCCCTGCAGCCGCACAGCCCGGCCGCCGAAGCCGGCCTGCAGCCGCTCGACCAGATCCTCGAGGTCGACGGCCAGCCGATCTTCCATCGCGTCCAGTTGTCGGACTACCTGGAAGACAAAAAGGATCGCCCCGTGCGCCTGACCGTGCTGCGCAAGGACGCCAAGATCTCGGTCGAAATGACCCCGCGCGTGCCGGACAAATGGCAGTCGAAGAGCGACCCTCGACCGATGATCGGCATTGTCTGGCACGCCACCGGCGAGCGCAAGCTGGCACATCCGGGCGTGGTGGAACAGATCTCTGACGCCTCACGCGCCATGTATGGCATGCTCACCAAGCTGCTGACGGGCACCTCTGACATCAGCCCCGGCCACATGAGCGGGCCGGTGGGCATCGGCCGCGTCTATTACAACCTGCTGCAGGATCCGGCCGGCCTGCTGCAGGTACTGTGGTTCAGCGTCGTGCTCAACATCAACCTGGCCATCCTCAACCTGCTGCCCTTCCCCGTGCTCGATGGCGGCCACATCACCCTGGCCATCGGCGAGGCGATCCGGCGCAAGCCGCTGGAGTCGCGCTTTCTGGAAATCATCCAGACCGCCTGCGCGCTGGCGCTGTTCGGCTTCATCCTCTTCGTCACCCTCAAGGATGCCGGCGACCTCTTCCTGAACCGCGGCAAGGCCGGCGACCCCAAGGAGGAGATCGGCTGGCTGCCCAAGGAAGAGCGCGGCAAGCCGGCGCCCTGATCAGGGCCGGCGACCGACAATCAGGTGGTTGTGGAAGGGCGTGCGTCCCCAGAGCGGGCGGATCGTCACCTCCAGACCGGCGGCGGAGAGCACGCGGCGGAACAGATCGGCGTCGGGATAACACACCGGTGCCGCCTTCATCCACAGGGTGGCACGGGCGAAGAAGTCGGCCAGCACGGTGACGCGATAGCGCCAGCCGGGCGCGCGCAGGCCGCTGCGGATGATCAGTCGCCCACCCGGTGCCACGCGTGCGGCGGCGGCGGCGAGCAGGAGTTCCTGTTCCTCGCGCTGGAAGAACTGCAGGATGTCGAGGATGACAACCTGGCCGGCAAACTCCGGCAGACCCGTGCGGGCATCGCCGGTGCGAAACTGCAGCTCGCCGAGGCCGGCGCGCGCGGCCATGGCCGTCGCGGCGCGGATCTTGCGCGCGTCGTAGTCAAAGCCGGTCACCGGCACCGGCAAGCCGCTGGCGTGCAGGTAGTGCCCGAGCAGGCCGAGACCGCAACCGATGTCGAACACGGGCAGGTCCGAGCCGGCGAGCTCGGCCGCGACGGCCGCATAGACAGGATCGGTGCGCAGCTTGCAGCGCGTGTAATGGTAATCCCAGCGCCGGTCGCAGTGCGCGGCGATGCGATCAAAATCGGCGGCACCGGGATTCATGCCGCCTCCTCCGGTTCGACGTGGCGGCCACGCAGGGGATTGCCACCGCGCCAGCACTGCCCGAGCAGGCGCGGCAGCCGCAGGATGGCCCCGGTGAGCAGGCGGGCATGCATCCAGGTGAGCAGGGCGTTGTCGCGCAGGTAGCGAAACTGCGAGACACCGCCCTCGGCCGTGGTCAGGTAGCGCACCGGCACCGGCACGGTGAGCATGGGCACACCCTGCCAGGCGAGGCGGACGGCGAGTTCGGCGTCGTAATCAAAACGGCGCCCCCAGCGGGTGGCGCGGAAGGCCCGCAGGAAGGCGTCGACCGGATACAGGCGCATACCGAAGAGCGAGTCGGGGATGCCCCAGGCGAGGGTCTCGACATGGGTCATGAAGTTCGACAGCTTGCGGCCTTGGACGCGCACCTGCGGCGCCTCGGGACCGAACACCGGCCGCCCCATGAGGGCAGCCTGCGGATGTCGAGCCGCGAGTTCGAGAAAGCGCGGCACAAGGTCGGCCGGATGCTGGCCGTCGGCATCGACGGTGAGCACATGGGTAAACCCCTCGGCCGCGGCGGCCTCGACACCGTGCAGCAGGGCGGCGCCCTTGCCGCGGTTTTCCGGCAAGCTCAGCACGCGCAGGCCGGCATGATCGGCGGTGAGCGGTGCCAGCAGGTCCGCGCTGCCGTCGCGGCTGCCATCGACCACCACCCAGACCTCCGGCCAACGTGCCAACAGGTCCGCCACCGTGCGCGGCAGGATGCGCCCGGTGTTGTAGGTGGGGACAAGGATCAGGGGCTTCATGGCAGCGTCTCCGGAGCGCGCGCTGCGGCCGGGCGCGGGACGGGAGCATTGGACGTTGTCATGGAAGGGCGCGGCACGTAAAAAGGGGTGATTACCATGCCGCAGCCGCCCCATCCTGTTCAAGCCCTTTCCGCCCTGCCCCACGGGCCGGCATTTCGCTTCCTCGACGAACTGCTCGAGCTCGAGCCGGGGGTCTCGGCGAGTGCTCGCTGGACGCTGAAGGGCGATGAAACCTTCCTGGCCGGCCATTTCCCGGGTCACCCGCTGCTGCCGGGGGTGATCATGATTGAGGCCCTGGCCCAGCTCGGCGGGGTGCTGGCGCAAAGCGCACGCGCGGACCGGCCGCTGCAGGATCTTCGGCTCACCGCGGTGCAGCGGTTCAAGATCCTCGGCAGCATCACCCCGGGCACCGCCCTGCGCGTCAACGCCCGCCTGGAGGCGGCGCTGCCCGGACTGGTGCAGGTGGCTGGCGACCTCCGACTCGAGGACGGCACCCTGCTCGCCGCCGGCACCGTCACGCTCAGCGGCCGGGAGGAAGAGGCTGTTTCTTTGATTGCGTCGCCGGGGTGGCCGGCTGAAAATGGCCTCGCATGAGTCCCGAGGCCGCCGCCGACATGAGGATCTGGCAGGGCACTCCCGTGTCCGCCGGAGTCGCGCATGCGCCGGTGCACGTTCTCAAGGATCAGTTCGACGAGCCGGACGCCGATCCCATCCGCACTGAGGACGTTGATGCCGAGCTGGATCGTTGGCACAAGGCGCTCGACCTGACCCATCAGGAAATCGAGGCGCTGCAGAACCAGGTGCGCGAGGAGCAGGGCAACGACGAGGCTGACATCTTCGAAACCCACCTGCTGATCCTGCAGGACAACTCCATCCTCAAGCAGGTGGAGAAAACGGTGCGCGAGAAGCTGATCTGCGTCGACGCGGTCTATTATCGCCTCATGTGCAAGCACATGGTCGCCCTGCGCGGCCTGGCAGACTCCTACCTGCGCGAGCGCTTTGTCGACATCAAGGACGTCACCCAGCGCGTGATGCGCCACCTGCGCGGCGAGTTGATGACCCACCCAATGTTCGACGATCCGGTCATCATCGTTGCCCGCGACCTGACGCCGTCGGACACCGTGCAGCTCGACCGCAGCAAGGTGCTCGGTTTCGCCGTCGAAACCGGCAGCGCCAACTCGCACGCCGCCATCATCGCCCGCTCGCTCAGCCTGCCCGCCGTCGTGCGCCTGCACAACATCTGCGAGGAGTTGCACTCGGGCGACGTCATCTTGCTCGACGGCGAGGAGGGTCTGCTCATCCTCAATCCGGACGCCGCGACGCTGGCCAGCTACCGCAGTCGCGAGGAGGAGGCCGAGGAGATCGAGGACGCCCTGCACTTGGAGCGCCACCAGCCGGCGACCACGGTCGACGGCCACACCGTCGAGGTCTGTGCCAATGCCGAGTTCGTCGAGGAGATGCGCACCATCCACGACTGCGGCGCCAAGCATGTCGGCCTGTTCCGCACCGAGTTCCTCTACCTGGAGGATCCGTCCGGCTCGGAGGACTGGCTGGCCGACGCCTACACCCGTGCCGTCCAGGCCATGCAACCCGGTCAGGTGGTCTTCCGCACGCTCGACATCGGTGGCGACAAGCTCGATGCCGAAATGATCGCCGACGCCGAGCCCAATCCCTTCCTCGGCTGGCGCGGCATCCGCGTCTCGCTCGGCCGGCCCGACCTGTTCAAGCGCCAGCTGCGCGCCCTGCTGCGCGCCGCCGTGCACGGCGAGGTCGGCATCATGTTCCCCATGGTCAGCGGCGTCGAGGAGGTACGCGCGGCCAAGGCCCTGCTCGCCGAATGCGCCGAGGAACTCAAGGCCCGTGGCATCGAGCCTCCCGGGGTCGAGATCGGCGCCATGATCGAGATCCCCAGCGCCGCCCTCTCCGCCGATCTCATCGCCGCCGAAGTCGATTTCCTCAGCCTCGGCACCAACGACCTCGTCCAGTACACGCTCGCCGTCGACCGCCTCAACGAGCGCGTCGCCGGCCTGTATCAGCCCGCCCACCCGGCCATCCTGCGCCTGATCGCGGTCACCGTCGAAG
The DNA here is from genome assembly GCA_947523045.1 of uncultured Prosthecobacter sp. Taxonomy (GTDB): domain Bacteria; phylum Verrucomicrobiota; class Verrucomicrobiia; order Verrucomicrobiales; family Verrucomicrobiaceae; genus Prosthecobacter. The sequence goes on along the minus strand of CANNUR010000009.1, from coordinate 20,693 downwards.
CCGCCCGCCAGGCCGGCATCCGCTCCTGCATCTGCGGGGAAATGGCCTCCGACGTCGAGCTGACGCCGCTGCTCATCGGCCTCGGCCTCAACGAACTCAGCGTCGCCTCCGGCCAGGTGGCGCGCGTCAAGCACGCGGTGCGCAAGCTGCACGCCGGCGAGTGCCGCGAACTCGCCAAAAGTGCACGCCGGCTCGGTTCCGCCAAGGCGGTCATGGAACTCTGCCGCGCCAAGGCGCACGCCAGCTACCCGGAACTGTTCGACTGAATCCGGCTCAGCCGCCCGAGGCCAGTTGATCCCGCGGGCGCTGGCCGCCCAGCAGCTTGCCGGCGTCGACCTCGACCAAATTGTCGCGCCCAAGGAACTCCATGAGGATGCGCACGCGTTGCGCGCCATCGCGAACGCTGTCGACAATGCCGCGCAGGCCGCGCATCGGCCCGGCGGCCAATTCCACCTCGTCGCCCGGCCGCACCCCGGCCTGGACCTCACGGATGTCGAGCCCCTGCATTTCCTCGCGCAGCGCCACGAGCACCGCATCCGGCACCGGCACCGGGCGGTCGCCGAACTCGACCACGCGAATCACCTGGCGGGCATGGCGCACCGCGCGCAGCGAGACGGCCGGCGCGAAGCGGGCAAAGAAATAGCCGGGAAACAACGCTTCAACGAACCACACCGGGCCGCGCCGGGTCGCACGTTGAAAACGGATGCGCGGGCAGTAGGACTCCACGCCCGGCAATTCCGCCGCCGCCAGCGCCGCCAGGTGTTCGCACTTGGGTTTGCTGTGAACGACGTACCAGGCCGCCTGATCGGAGAGGGTCACGCATCCATGGTGGCGTGCGCCGTGGCGACCGGCAAGGCGAAGATGCGCGACTCAGCGCTCCTCCGCGTAAGCCGAGGCGGCCTGCTGGAGTTCATCGATGGCCTTGAACAGCCGCCGGTCCTTGTCGCCGATCGGTTCGGGCCCGAGAATGCGCGTGCCAGCGGCCTGATAGCCCTTGGCCAGAATCAGCCAAGCCTCGTTCTTCTTTTCGTAAAAGCAGCAAATCCGCACCTCGATCAGCCCATGATTTTCCAGCACGTAGTCCGGCATGCCCTTGTCCTGCAGGAAAAACTTCACCGTGGCATTGACGTCGGCATGAGCCTGCAGGCGTTTCCAAGCCAGCGAAGGTGGATTCTCCCGCACGATCTGGATGCCCCCGGCCTCGGCCTGAGTCCAGCCGAGGTAGGCCTGGCTTTTGTACAACTGGCAGGATGCCAGCGAGGCGCAGGCGGCAGCGAGGGCGCAGAAGCGGAGAACAGCGTTCACGGGATCAGGGGGAAGTTGGGCGGGCCGTGTTCAGGCGCAGAGCCAGCTTGGCGGGATCGGGACGCACGGCACGGGACTCGGTGAAGAAGCGGGTGTCCATGACACCAACGTAACCCACCGCCTGGTTGATGCCAACAAGGTCCCCAGCGAGGGTGATGAGCGGGCCCCCGCTGTCACCCGGCTCCAACCGCAGGCTGTGCAGGAAGGGCCGCCGGCCCCTGCCCCAGCCTGGCACGTTTTGCAAAAGCCGGCCCTGCTCGCCGCGCGGCCCCGTGGCCAGACCACCATGCACCACCGGCAACTCCTTCGGCAGCGGCCGATCACGAGGCGTCCACGGGTAAAAATGCGGTGTCGCAAACGGCGCCCTCAGCAGTGCCAAATCGGCCTGCTCATCCATCCAAACCAAACTGGCAAGCCCGTTGCGCGAGTTCCCGCCGAAGGAATAAAACAGCAGACAGGCATCGCCCTGGCGCATCGACTTGACGCTGTGGGCGCTGGTAAGAAACCCACCGTCGGCGCTGATCGGCGTCGCGCTCGACAAACTGAAGCCGCCCTCCGAAGTGACGCTGCGCTTCTGCAACAGGGTGCGCGCCTGCTCCTGCGGCAGGCAGATCAAAACGCTGAAACGTTCGGCGAGATGGCGGGCCAGCGCCTGCGGCGGTTTCGGTTCCGGCTGAAATGGCACGCCGGTCTGGCAGGAAACCAGCAGCCCGCCAGCCAGCCCAAGGAGGGCGCGCCCCAGCCGCAGCACGGCGCTGTCAAAGGGTCGGTGAAGGCGCATCATGCCGTCGCTTCGATAGCCAGGCGCCACAACACCTGCAACGAACTTTTGCAAGGCTCAGGCCTCGGCCACCGCCGCGACCACGCGATCCATCTCCTCCAGCGTGTTGTAGTAGTGCGGACTGAAACGCAGGTGGGCGCGGCCCTCGCGCGTGTGGCGCAGCGAGGGATGGATGCGCCGGCTGGCGAGATGCTCGAACACCCGCTCCATCGCCGCGCCATCCTCAGGCGCTCGCCAGACGGTGGTGATGCCGGAGGCATTCACGCCCGCGCGCGGTCCGAGGCTGCGGAAGCCGAGCGGTTCCAGTCCGTCGAGCAACCGCGCCTTGAGCGCCAGCAACTGGTCACTCACCGCAGGCAGCCCGGTTTCCAGCAGCAGTTCGATGCCGGCCTTCATGCCAAGGATGCCGGCGATGTTGAGCGCGCCCGGCTCGTAGCGCCGGCCGCCCTTTTCAAACTCGATCCCGGGCTGGGCGATGAAGTTCGGGCTGCGCACGTTCCACGAGCCCAGCAGGCTCGGCCGGAGACGCTCCTGCAGTTCCTCGCGCACGTAAAAGAGACCGGCGCTCATCGGCCCCAGCAGCCACTTGTGGGAATCGGCGGCGAGGAAGTCGACATGGTCCACCCGCGTCTCAAAGGCGCCCAGCGTCTGGATGGCATCGAGGCAGAAAAGCACGCCGCGCGCATGCAGCAGTTGGCCAATGGTGTCGACCTCAAGACGATAGCCGCTGAGGTAATGGCAGGAGGCGAGGGCGACCAGGCGCGTTCTCGGCGTCAGCGCCGCCTCGACCAATTCGGGCGTGATGGCACCGGGTTCGGCCGGCTGCAGACGGCGGACAACGACGCCGTGCCGCTCGAGATCGGTCCAGGGGTACACGTTGGCTGGGTAGTCGTCGGGATAGCAGACCACCTCGTCGCCGGGCCGCCAGTCGAGGCCGTTGGCCACCAGGCTGAGACCGAGCGAGGTGGGCCCGAGCAGGGCGATTTCCTGGGCCTGCGCGCCGAGCAGGCGGGCGGCGACCACGCGGGTCTCATTCACCGCCCGCCAGGCCTCGGGGTACTCCTGCATGCGCAGGCAGCTCTGCTCGAGGTAGTCCTGCATCGCGCGCGCGACCACGCGCGGCAGGATGGTGACGCCGGCATGAGCCAGGAAGATGCTGTCGCGGGCAACGGGAAAGGCTTCGAGCCGGGCGGCTTCGCTGGGAAAAAGGGCCATGGCGGATGTGTCGCCCCTGCCCGGCTGGGACGCAAGCAACAGACGCCTCAAGCCGCGGCGCCGAGCAGGCGCGCCAGCAGATCCTCCTCGCGCAGCAGGCCGACGGCGTCGCCACTGTCGTCGCGCACGAGGGCGAGCGTCTGACCGCGCCGGCGCAGGAGTTGCAGGGCGGCGAGGGCGGCGTCAGCGGCATGCACCGTCTCCAGGGTGCGCATGTGGTGGCGCACCCGCCGGCCGGGCGGCAAACTGGGTGGCAGGCGGGCGAGGTCGAGCACGCCGATGAAACGACCGTCATCGCCCATCACCGGCAGGGTGGCGAGGTCGTGCTGGCGGGCGAAGATGAGGGCGGACTCGAGCGGTTGCTCGCTGGGCAGGGCGACCGCGCGCGCCAGCGGCCGCATGAGTTCGCCGGCCCGGCACTGGCGGTAGTCGAGGATGCGGCGAACCAAGCGCGCCGCTCCCGGACTGAGCAGGCCCTGGCGGCTGAGCTGGTCGGCGTGGTGGCCAAGGTCGTCGCGGCCGGAGGACTGCGCCGGCACATCCTGCGGCGGCAGCGTCGTCACGGCGAGGGCGCGAAAGACCGGGCGGAACAGGCCAGCAAACTGCACCAGCGGCGCCAGCGCACGCAGGCAGCGGAAGGGATAGCGCCGGAACAGCTTCTTGGGCAGCACTTCCAGCCCCACCAGGAAGAGCGGCAGGGCGAGGAGGAAGGCCAGGAGGATGCCCCAGGGGCCGGCCTGGGGCGGCAGGTGCCAGACGATGAGCAGGAAGGCGGCGAGATTGCTGATGTGGTTCGACACCGTGATCGCACCCAGCAGGGCGTCGCGATCCTCGACGAGGGGCAGCAGGCGGGCGGCGCGGCGGTCGCCGGCGCTGGCGGCGTGGCGCATGCGCACGCGGCTGACGGTGAGCACGGCGCTCTCCAGCCCGGACAGCGCAAATGACAGCGCCAGGGTGAACAGCAGGCCAGCGAGGGCGATCATCGTGCCACCTCCCGTTCCGTGGCCATTGGCGCCGACAGGCGCAGCTCGACCTCGAGCACGCGCGCGCGCACCACCCGGCGCACCTTCAATTCAACGCCTTCGAGGACAAGCCGCTCGCCGGCCTTGGGCACATGGCCAAGCTGGTTGAACACGAGCCCGCCGATCGTGTCGAGCCCGCCCGGATCGATCTCGGTGCCGAGGTCGCGGTTGACGTCGTCGATGCGCGTGCCGCCATCCAGGATGTAGCGACCATTGCCAAGTTCGCGGATTTCGCTGGCCTCGCCGAGCCAGGGCGCCGCCTCGTGCAGCAGCCAGTCGGCAATCTCCTCCTGGCTGATCAGGCCCTCGAGACCGCCATACTCATCGACGATGAGCACCGGACCGGCCCCGGCGCGCAGGGGACCGTCGAGCAGGTCGAGCACCGGCATCGTCTCCGGCACAAAGGGCGCCTCCGCCCGCAGCATTCGCCAGGGCGGCCGGCCGGCGAGGCGCCAGGCGAGGCTGTCGACCACGCCCTCGACCATGTCCGGGGTTTCACCGTACACGATGACATAGCGGCCGGCGGACTGCTCGAGCGCCGCGGCGACCCGCTCCGGCTTGTCCTCGGCGCTGACCAGAGTCAGGTCGACGCGGGGCACCATGCAGTCGCGCACGGTGAGGTTTTCGATGTCGAGCGCCTCGCGCAGCATGTCGGCCTCGGCCGCATCGAGCAGGCCCTGTTCCTCGCGCATCTCGACCAGGGTCTCGAACTCGTTGCGGGTGACCGGCGGCTGCGTCTTGATCCGGCGCGGTACCAGCCGCAGCAGCAGGGCCTCGGTGGCGCGGTCGGTCCAGGCGGCAAAGGGATCGAGCAGGGGCCGCAGCGGTTCGAGCAGGCGCAGGCTGCCCTGCAGGACGGCCGACGGCGCACGTGCGGCGAGGAACTTGGGCAGGACATCGCCGACCAGCACCGTGGTCAGGAACAGCAGGGATGCCGTCGCCCAGGGATGCCAGCCCAGCTGCAGCAGCGGTCCCGCGACCAGGTGCAGGCCGAGCGCGGCCAGGGCCAGGTTGAGGGTGGCGGAGAGCAGCAGGGCGCGGTGCAAGTGCAGGAAGGGGTTGGCGGCGATGCTGCGCAGCTTCTGTGCCACACCACCGCCCGCAGCCTCACTGCGCTGCTCGAAGTCGCGCGCCATGTGGATGGCCGTCTCAACGGCGGAGACGAGCGCCAGCACGGCGAGCAGGAGCAGGAAGGCGAGGATGGCGGTGAGGAGCGACACCGAGCGTGACTTTCAGAAGCTGCGCGCGCGGGTCAAGTGCCGGCGTGGCGGCCTGTGAGGGCGCATGCCTTCGGCTCCCTCGTGCGACAACCAGGTGCCTGCTTCCTGCGGCCGGACGGTGGCCAACTTCAACTCGACGCCGGGGCGCACGCATGCTAGGGGTCAGCCGGCGGGCCCTGCGCCCGCCGACCTGTTTTTGTCATGTCCGCCGCGAAGCATTCCAACAGCCTGGCCCAGGTCAGCGAGGCCGAGCTCAAGAACCTCAAGATGCCCTACCGGCGTCTGCTGCCCTACCTGCGGCCGTGGCTGGGTCGGTTCTTCCTCGGGGTCGGCCTGGGCTTCCTTGCCGCCGGCTTCAACGCGGTGATGATTCTCGGCCTGCAACTGATCTTTCAGGTGGTGCTCGACGGCACCGGCAAGGACCTTTCGCAACCGGTCAAACTGGCCTTCATCGGCGAGATCAACCTGGCCGAACTGCTCGGCCTGCAGCCCGGCACGCCGGTGGGACTGTGGGGCGTCATCCTCGCCTGCGCAGGCATCCCGCTGTTGATGTTCCTGAGCGGCTTCCTGGAGTACCTGAACAAGTACTGCCTGGCCTGGGTGGGCAATAAGATGCTTTTCCAGATCCGCAGCGATGTCTTCGGCGCCATCATGCGCCAGTCGCCCGCCTTTTTCAGCACCACCAAGGCCGGCGAACTGATGCAGGTGGTCTCCAACCAGTCGCGCGTGGCCCAGAGCCACGCCCTGCAGGTGGTGCAGCTCGTCACCAACCGCCCGCTGACCATCATCGTCATCCTCGGCACGCTGTTTGCCATGGACTGGTTCTTCACCCTGATGTCCCTGGTGGTGTTCCCACTCTGCATCGCCCCCATCCTGATCATCGGCCGGCGCGTGCGCAAGGTCGGCGCCCGCGAGGAAAAGAACGTCGGCGCCATGATGACCGCCATGCACGAGTCCTTCACCGGCATCCGCCTGGTCAAGGCCTACGCCCGCGAGGCGTACGAATGCCGGCGCTTCGACCGCGCCAACCTGGAGATGACCCGCAACACGATGCGCTGGACCCGCGCCATGGAACTCGTGGGACCCATCGTCGAATCGGTCGCCTCGGTCGGCATCGCCGCCGGCCTCGTTTATTTCTGGTGGAAGCAGCGGCCCGCCCACGACTTCATCGTCCTGGTCATGGCCCTGACCAAGATCTATCCGCCCGCCAAGGAGCTGAGCAAGGTCAGCCTGCTCATGCAGAAGACGGTCTACGCCATCACCAACATCTTCCGCGTGCTCGACCGCCAGCCGGACATCCAGGACGCGCCGGACGCGCCGAAGCTGCCGCGCGTGCGCGGTGCCATCCGTTTTGAAGACGTCTCCTTCGCCTACCACGCCCCGGATGGCAGCAAGCTCGACAAGGCCGCCGTGCGCGGTGTCGATCTGGACCTTGAGCCCGGCAAGTTCTATGCCCTGGTCGGCCCCAGCGGCGCCGGCAAAAGCACGCTGTTCTCCCTGCTGCTGCGCTTTTATGATCCGGATTCCGGACGCGTCCTCGTCGACGGCACGGACGTGCGCAGCGTCACGCAGGACAGCCTGCGCGCCAACATCGGCCTGGTCAATCAGGACACCTTCCTGTTCCACGACACCATCCGCGAGAACATCCGTTACGGCCGACTCGACGCGACCGAGGAACAGATCCTTGCCGCCGCCCGCCAGGCCCACGCGCATGAGTTCATCGAGCAGATCCAGGGCGGCTACGATGCCGTCGTCGGCGACGCCGGCTGCAACCTGTCCGGCGGCCAAAAACAGCGCCTGTCCATCGCCCGCGCCATCCTGCGCGACGCGCCCATCCTGCTGCTCGACGAGGCCACCTCCGCCCTCGACACCGAGACCGAGAAAATCATCCAGGAGGCCATCGAGGGCCTGGCGCGCGGCCGCACCGTCATCGCCATCGCCCACCGCCTGTCGACGATCCTTGAGGCCGACCAGATCATCGTCATGCGCGAGGGCCACGTCGAGGCCGTCGGCAGCCACTCCCAGCTGCTGGCGACCAGTCCGCTGTATCAGAAGCTCTACCAGCTTCAGTATCAGAATGGCGGCGAATTTCAGGAAAACGGAATCTGAAGCCCGCCGCGAGCGTTTCACCTCCTGCCCATGAATCTGTTCCGCACCGCGCTGCGCTTCTGCCTGCCCCTGCTCATCCTGGGCGGCTGTGCCTTTGCGGCCTGGTGGCTGCTCGCCCACCCGCCGGAGCAGCCCAAGCTGTCGGTGCCCGCCAGCCTGGTGCGCGTCGACGGCACGGTCCTGCGCAAAACCACCTACAATCTGCGCGTGCGCGCCCAGGGCACCGTCCAGCCGCGTACCCGCAGCACTCTGCTGCCCGAAGTCGGCGGCAAAGTCCTTGAGATCGGCCCAGCCTTCCGCCCCGGCGGCTTTTTCCGCAAGGATGAGGTGCTGCTGCGCCTCGACCCGCTCGATTACGAAACCGCGCTGGTCATCGCTCGCGCCACCCTTGCCCAGGCTGAAGCCCTGCTGATCGAGGAGCAGACGCGCGCCGATCAGGCCCTGGAGAACTGGAAGGCGCTCGGCCGCAGCGGCGATCCCGGCCCGATGGTGGCGCGCACCCCCCAGCTCGCCAAGGCCCGGGCCGATGTCGCCTCCGCGCAGGCCCAGGTGGTCAAGGCCGAGCGCGACCTGGAGCGCACCTTCATTCGCGCGCCCTACGACGGCCAGGTGCTCGAGCAGACCGTCGATGTCGGCCAGGTGGTCGGCCCCGGCACCACGCTCGGCCAGGTCTTTGCCGTCGACTACGTCGAGGTGCGCCTGCCCCTGCCCGAGCGGGAAAGCCAGTTCCTCAGCCTGCCGCAGCCATTTCGCGACGCCCCCGGCCCATCGGCCAGTCGGGCAGAACTGAAAACCACCAGCGCCGGCCGCACGGTTCAATGGCAGGGCCGGGTCGTGCGCGTCGAAAGCGCGCTCGACGCCACCACCCGCCAGATCACCGCCGTCGTGCAGGTCAACGATCCCTACGGCCGTCGTGAGGATGGCGCACCGCCGCTGACCATCGGCGCCTTTGTCGAGGCAGAGATCCACGGCGAACCGCTGCAGGATGTCTTCGTCATCCCGCGCGGTGCGGTCCGAGCAGGCAACGAGATCATCCTGATCGACGGGCCCCAGAACACCCTGCGGCGCCTGACCGTCGAGCCGCTGGTCAGCAACGAACAGCATCTCGTCGTGCGCGCCGGTGTGCCCGGTGCCCCCAAGGAGGGTGCCGTCCTGTGCCTGACTCCCATCCCCTTCCCCGCCGATGGCGCGCGCGTGCAGCCACGCATCGACGGAGAGGACAGTGCGCCACCCGCCGCCCAGAAGACCGCGCCGGCCGAGGCCGCACCGAAGCCGCCCGTGGTGAGCCGCAGTGCCGACGCCTGAGGCGTTTTTCCTGCTGAAAACCGCTGTCGCGCGGCGTTTCTGCAGCAGCATGAAACACGTCTTCACCGCCCTTCTCTTCTGCCTCCTGCTCGCCTCCTGCAACACCGGCTTCCGCCGCGAATGGCGGCAGGCCGTCGCCGCAGGGCCGCAATCCGGTGCCGTCGGTGCCTGGGAGGGCACGTGGCGCAGCCACGTCAACGGCCACCACGGCCGCCTGCGCGCGGTCGTCTCGCCACCGCAAAACAGCACCGGCGACCATCACTTCCACTACCATGCCACCTGGGCGAAAATCCTCAGTGGCAGCTTCCGCGCCGGTCACCGGGTCACGTCGTCCAAGCACGGCTTGACCTTTGCTGGCAATCACCGCATGCCCGACTGGGCCGGCGGCGAATACCGCTACGAGGGCCGCATTGATGGCGACCAGTTCGAGGCCTGCTACAGCAGCGGCAAGGACCGCGGGGTCTTCACGATGGAGCGCGTGCCACCGCAGTGAGCGTCTTCAGCGGCCGTGCCAGCCGTGCAGGTAGCCGTCGCGGAAGCTCGCCTCCGTGCGCGCCGTGTAGCGGCTGCGGTAGCGGCGGTAGTCGCTCGACAGACCGCGCCGGCGGTCGAGCTGGCCGAGGCTGACGCCGCTGCGCCAGACCGCGTCATTGTACACGGGCTGAGTCGGCCGCGGCGGGCGACCGCCATACACCGGTCCATAGCCATCGCGATAGCCCGCGACAAAGGTGTTCCAATGCTTGGAACTGACCCGGTTGCGGTAGCGGTCGGGGCGGGAATCAAGGCCGGCATAGCGGTCGGAGCGACCGAAGTCATAGCCGGTCTGGCGGACGCCACCGGAGCTGTAGCTGGGCCAGTGCGAAGGAGCATGGCTGTGGCTGGACGGCGGATACAGGTGACCGGGCGGACGAAAGCCCGGGCCAGGCGGCAGGGTCGCCATGTAACAGGAACTCAGGCCGAGGGTGGCGGCCAGACAGAGGAGCGGGGTGCGGGCCTTCATGATGGGATGCTGGGTTGGACGAAACCCGCGCAACGCGCATTCACGCGACCGGGCGCGGGCTCAGATGTCGTCTTCGACGAGCTCGAGGTTCTTGCCACCGATCTTTTCCAGGAAGGAGCGGGTGCCCTCCTGGGAAAACTTCGGGTCGCGCGCCTCGATGCAGACAAAGAACCCGTCGTCGGAGAACTTGGCGAAGCGCTTGGAGACGAAGAGCGGATGGTTCAGGCGCGGCAGCCCGATCAGGCCGAGCAGGCCGAACAGGGTGGTGAAGGCGGAGAACAGGATGGTCAGCTCAAACATCACCGGGAAGAAGGCCGGCAGGGTCCAGATGTGGGTCGGCTTGGCCTGCACCACGGTCGGGTAGGTTTCCGCGAGGGTCTCCAGGAAGCCGAGACCGATGTCGGACCAAAAGGTCGTCTGGGTGAGGGTCTGCAGGACGAAGGCGATGCAGATGCCGGTGAGGCCACCGAAGAAGACGAACCAGGGCAGCTTGGAGCGCTGGACGCCCATGGCGTGGTCCATGCCGTGGATTGGGAAGGGCGAGTGGACGTCCCAACGCTGATAACCGGCATCGCGGACATGCTCGGCGGCGTGATAGAGGTCCTTCACGCTGTCGAACTCGGCGAGGTAGCCGTGAACTCGTTTGAGGGTGGTGCTCACTGGAATTTCGGATTTCAGATTTCAGATTTCAGATCGCTGCGCCGCTCAGGCGACGGCTTCGCGGGGGACATGACGGTCGGGATAGCCCATGAGGTCCTCCTCTTGGACGGCGTCCTTGCCGTGGTCCTCGTGGTGCGGGTTCGACTGCGGCAGCACGCCCTTGACTTCGCCAATGGCAATGACCGGCAGGAAGCGCAGGAACAGCAGGAACAGCATCATGAACAGGCCGAAGGTGCCAAGGAAGGTGTACTTGTCGACCCAGGTGGCCTCATAGACGCGCCAGGAACCGGGCACCAGGTGGCGCTCCAGGGTGGTGGCGATGATGACGTAACGCTCGAACCACATGCCGGCGTTGACGCACATGCAGACGAACATGACGACCCACAGGTTGTGGCGGAACGGCCGGTACCAGAAGAGCTGCGGCGCGAAGACGTTGAAGCCGAACATGAAGTAGTAGGCCCAAGTCGACGGACCGTAGAGGCCGCGCAGCTGGAAGGTCTGCAGTTCAAGCTTGTTGGCGCTGTAGTAGGCCATGAAGAACTCCATGCAGTAGGCGTAGCCGACGATCGTGCCGGTGAGCAGGATGATCTTCGCCATGTTGTCGATGTGCTTCGGCGTGATCAGGTCGCCGAGGCCGTAGATCTTCGACACCGGGATCATCAGGGTCAGCACCATGGCGAAACCGCCGAAGATGGCGCCGGCCACGAAGTAGGGCGGGAAGATCGTCGTGTGCCAGCCGGGCACGATGGACGTGGCGAAGTCGAAGGACACGACGGAGTGCACGGAGAGCACCAGCGGAGTCGAGAGGGCGGCCAGCAGCATGTAGGCCGTCTCATAGTGGCTCCAGTGGCGGTTGGCACCGCGCCAGCCGAGGGCAAAAATGCCGTAGAGCATCTTCTTCAGGCCAGGCTTGCAGCGGTCGCGCAGGGTGGCGAGGTCGGGAATGAGGCCGATGTACCAGAAAATGACCGAGACGGTGAAGTAGGTCGACACCGCGAAGACGTCCCAAAGCAGGGGCGACTTGAAGTTCTGCCAGATGGCATTGGCGTTCGGGATGGGCGCGAGGAACCAGACCATCCAGACGCGGCCGACGTGGAAGGCCGGGAACAGGCCGGCGCACATGACGGCGAACAGCGTCATCGCCTCGGCGGCGCGGTTGACCGACGTTCGCCACTTCTGGCGGGTCAGGAAGAGAATCGCCGAGATCAGGGTGCCGGCGTGGCCGATGCCGATCCAGAACACGAAGTTGGTGATGTCCCAGGCCCAGGCAACCGGCTGCTTCTGGCCCCAGACGCCGACCCCGGTGGAGATCAGGTAGGCGAAGCAGAACACCGTCAGACCGGTGAGCAGGACCGAGGGCACGAACAGCAGCCACCAGAGGGCGGGCTGCTTGTTCTCCACGATGCCGCAGATGCGGTTGGTGATCCAGGAATAGGAACGGTTGTTGAGCACCAGCGGCTCACGGTCCAGGATGCGCGGAGCACCGGTGTGAGAAGCGGCGGGGTGATCGGTGGCGGCTGCTTTCGACATGTCAGCGGGGGGAGGGAAAAAGGCCTGTTAGATCTGATGCGCACTCCAGGCGGCGACATTTTCGTGGCCGGGCATGGCGGTATTCGGATTTTTGAGCCGCGCCAGGTAGCTGGTGCGCGGCTGCGTGCCGATGTACTTGAGCAGGGTGTAGTTGCGCGGCGAGGCCTTGGCCTTGTTGACCGCGGACTTGTCGTCGGCGAGATCGCCGAAGACGATGGCCTCGGCCGGGCAGGCGGCCTGGCAGGCGACCTTGATGGTGTCGGTCGGCACGCGGAAGTCCTTGGAGTCGCGCTGCTTCTGCTTCTGCAGGATCTTGGCGGCCTCGAGGCGCTGCACGCAGTAGGTGCACTTCTCGATGACGCCGCGCATGCGCACGGTGACGTTCGGATTCTTCTGCAGCTGCACGGACTCGCGCACGCCGGTCTTGTCCTTGGAGGAAAGCGGGCCGCGGTAGAGTTCGTCGAGCGGGCGCTTGTTGTAGTCGAACCAGTTGAAGCGGCGCGCCGTGTAGGGGCAGTTGTTCGCGCAGTAGCGGGTGCCGATGCAGCGGTTGTAGGCCATGGCGTTGAGGCCGTCGTCGGTGTGAACGGTGGCGTTGACCGGGCAAACGGTTTCGCACGGGGCCGACTCGCACTGCTGGCAGGCCACCGGCTGCTGAACCATCTCGGCGTTTTCGAGCTGCTCGACGGTCGGCTCAATCATGACGTCGTCGCGCTTGGCGTTTTGCTCGCCCCAGGCGGCACTGGCGAAGTAGCGGTCCATGCGGATCCACTGCATGAGACGACCCTTGCGCACCTGGTCCTTGCCGACCACGGGAATGTTGTTTTCGCTCTGGCAGGCGATGACGCAGGCAGTGCAGCCGATGCACTTGCTGAGGTCGATCGTCATGCCCCACTGGTGCTTCGTCTCATAGTCGAAGCCCTCGGGATTGGTCTCGGTCTTGCGGCCGATCTGCCCCTTGTAGAACGAGATGTTTTGCGGGATGTGGCTGTCCATGCCCGTCTTGTTGACGAAGTCGGGCGTCTTGGTGAAGGTTTCCAGGGTTGCCTCGCGATAGAGGGCGCGGCCCTCCATGCTGTTGTGCTCCTGGGTGACGGCCAGTTCATGGAACTCGCCGGTGACCTCAACCTTGGCGCCGGTCAGGACGAATTCGTCGGCGGCCTTGCGCAGCGGATAGACATTGAAGCCGCGACCCTTGTTGTTCGCGTCGGAGGCGACAAAGCCCAGGCCCTTCTCACCGTAGCCGAGCGGCAGGGTGATCGAGTGGGACACGTGGCCGGGGGCTTCGATGGCGGGCAGCTTGACCTGCGCGTCGCCGACCGTGATCTGAATGATCTGGCCTTCCTTGAGCTTGAGGGCACGGAAGGTGGCCGAGCCAATCCAGGCAGCGTTGTCCCAGCTCAGCTTGGTGACCGGGTCCGGGGCTTCCTGCAGCCAGGCGTTGCTGATGTAGCGGCCGTCCTGAACGCCGGCATCGGGCACCAGCACGACTTCCAGCGCCTCGGCGCTCGGCGCCTCAACAGGTTTGGCCTTGGCAGCCAGAGCGGCGGCGGCGGCGGTGTTGACTTCCACGGCAGCCTTCGGATAGGCCGAGCCCTTGAGGAAACCGTCGCGCAGGGTGTGATTCCACTTTTCCTCGTCGAGCTGCTTCGCCACCTGGGCAAAGGTGTCGCGCACAGCCTGGTGAGCCGGATCTTCCAGCGTCGGGGCATCGGCGGCAGGCTGCACCGGTCCAAGCGTCTTGCGGCCCAGCAGGGCGAGCACAACCTCAATCGCGCTGGCGCCATCGTAAAGCGGCTGAATCATCGGCTGAACGACCGAGTAGGTGCCATCGGCGGCACGCACGTCGCCCCAGGACTCAAGGTAGTGGGCGGCCGGCAGATGCAGGGCGGCTTTGCGGGCCGTCGTGTTGGCCAGATGGCCGAGATGGACGACCTGCACACCCTTGTCATCGACGGCGGCGCTGAGGGCGGCCGGGGCATCGAACAGCAGGTTGGAGGCTGTCAGGGAGACGAGGGTCTTGATCGAGCCGGAGGCCAGCGCGGCGGTCAGGTCGGCACTGCTGCCAAGCGCGGCTTCGCCCTCCGCCTGACGCAGTTCAATCGTGCTGCCAAAGGCGCCGAGAGCCTGGTTGATCGAGGCGACGAGGGCGTGAACTTCAGCGCCATAGCGCGAGCCGGCGAGCACCAGGGCCTTGCCCTTGTGGTCGATGAGATCGCGGATCGCCGGCGCCAGCCACTCCTTGAGGGCGGCAGGGGCGCTGTCGGCAACGGCCTTGGCCGAAGTGTCGCCAAGGGCTTCCGCGATGACGGCGGCGGCGGCCGGAATCAGGCTGGCGGCGAGCGGCTTGCGGTGATCGGCCATGCCGCCGGTCACCGTGTAGCGGTTCTCCAGGGCGTACAAGCGGTTCATTTCGCCGCCCGGCTTGTCCTTGGCGCGCTGCCTGGTGAAGTGTTTGATCGCCTCGCCGGCCACCGGATCGAGGCCGAGGAAGTCGCAGTCGAGCGCGAGCACGCGCAGGGCCTTGCTGAAGCGGACAAAGGTCTTGGTGCCGGCGCCGAGGATAGCGGCGTGAGCGGCGTCGCGGCCTTCGCTGCCGATCGCTTCATAACCGAACAGACGCGCCTGCGGCAGGGCGGTTTTCAGCTCGCCGAGCAGGCGATGCAGGGTCGGCGAGCTGGTCTTGCCAACGGCAACGGCCAGGCTGGCACCCGCGTCCTTCTTGGCGGCTTCCACCAGGGCGGCAAGCGCCTTGTTGGCCTGTTCCCAGGTCGCCGCCTTGCCCTTGACGAGCGGCGACTGCGAGCGCTGCGGGTCGTAGAGGTCGAGCACCGAGGCTTGGGCGAAGGCATCGAGACCGCCGCTCAGCGGGTGCAGTGGGTTGCCCTGCAGATGGGTCGGCCGGCCCTCATGGGTGACGGCCACCACGGGCGTCGCGCCGTTCGCGGTCGGCATGGCGGTCGCGTACAGCAGCGGACGTCCGGGCACCACCCACTCGACGTGATCGGTGTAGGGCAGGATGTTCGTCAGCGGTCGGCGGCAGGCGGCCAAGCCCATCAGCGCCGTCGAGGCGCCCATGAGCTTGAGGAAATCGCGGCGCGAGTTTTCACGCTCGTCCTCCGTGAGGGTGTCGCCGGCGGGAAATTCGACGCCGAGCTTGTCCAGAAACTCCGAGCGGCGCTCAAGTTCGGCGGTGCTGCGCCAGTAGCGCTTGCCGGTCTGAGGCTCTGCGGGGTGGTTCCAAATGCGTTTCATGAGGGCGGAAAGGGGTCGCAGGGGTTAGCGGTGGCAGGCGGTGCAGGACTCGGGCGGCTGCACCTGCCAGTGCTTCTTCAGCTGGCTGCCCACCTCGAGCTGGGTGACCTGCTTGCCATAGGTGTCAGTGGCGAGCGAAAGAATGTCTTCCAGGCCGGAGGCCTTGCCGCCCGGGCGGATGGTGCCGGCGATTTCGTCGGCCTTCACGCCCTTGCCAAGCAGGCCCTCATAAAAGGCGGCGCGGTCGAGGTCAGCGGGCTTGTAATTGAGGTTGGTGACCTGATCGAGGGGACGCAGGTTCTGCTCGGGATTGCGGTGGCAGTCGAGGCACCAGCCCATCGAGTGCGGTTCCGCGTGCTTGACGACCTCCATCTCGTTGACCTGACCGTGGCAGGACTGGCAGGAAATACCGCGGTTGAGGTGGGCGCTGTGGTTGAAGTAGACGTAGTCGGGCGCCTTGTGCACCTTCACCCACGGAATCGGCTCACCGGTTTCCTGGGCCTTGCGCACCAGTTCCAGCTTCGGGCTGTCCGCCTTGATGTTGCCCTTGCCCGGGCCATGGCAGTTGAAGCAGGTCTGGTTGGTCGGCACGTTGGCATGGCCCGACTGCTCGACGAAGGAGTGGCAGTAGCGGCAGTCCAGACCGAGCTGACCGGCATGGATCTCATGGGAGAACGGCACCGGCTGCGTCGGCTCGTAGCCCACCCGCGTGTATTTGGGCGTGAAGTAGTAGGCCACGCCCACACTGACTCCGAAAGCAATGAATGCGACGCCAATGGCGAGCTTCAGAGGCAGCCAATTGGTCCAGCGCGGAAAGAAGTTACCCATAAGATGTCGGTTTCTGCGCTTGTGAAAAATTTCACAAGCGAGGGCCAGAATAAAAGTTTGGCCGGGCTTTGCAACCTTGGAAATAAAATTTTTGAACGCCTGACCAGCCCCACGAAAACCCGGCCTAGTGTTCCAGCCAAATCCGCCCGGTTCGGAAGTCGAAGGTGACCCGGTAATCGCGCAAGAAGTAGCTGCCCACCCGCGGCGGACCCGGCGAGATGTCGACCGGGGCGTTGCGCCAGGTTTCCCCGAAAAGGCTGAGGTCGGCCAGGCGCACCGTGCGCAGGCCGGCATCGTCGGAAGTCGTCGTGCCGCCCACCGACAGCAGGATCAGCCCCTCGACCGGCTGACCCTGGTCGGCCACGCCCAGTTGTTCGGCCACCTGGCGGCTGATTTCAACGCCGTTGAACGAGCCGGTGTCGACCAGCGCCTGCCAGCGCAGCTCGCCGGAGCCAAGGGTGATGAAGGGCACCCCCTGGCGCACCGTGAAGGGCGCCCAAGCGACGTGGCGACCGGGCTGCGGCTGAAAACGACCGGTGAAAGCGAACTCGACCGTGCGCTTCGGAAAATCGAGGGTGACCTGGCTGCAGTGCCGGCGCAGCAGGTCGAAGCCGAGCAGGTTGTGGCGGAAACTGGCACCCGTCAGGCCGATGCGATTCTCGTGCAGGCGCACCAGGCAGGGGAAGCCCTCGGTGGTCCAGCCGCCGAGGCGCAGGCTTCGCACCAGGCCGATGCGCGCCTGTTCGACGCCGATAACCCCCTGCATCGGCACGCTGCCCTCCTCGGCGGCAAGCAGACGCACGTCCGTACGCTCGGCAGTGGCGGCATGCAGCAGGGTGGCGGAGGCACCGGAGTCGAGGATGAGCGGCAC
This sequence comes from uncultured Prosthecobacter sp., assembly GCA_947523045.1. Lineage (GTDB taxonomy): Bacteria > Verrucomicrobiota > Verrucomicrobiia > Verrucomicrobiales > Verrucomicrobiaceae > Prosthecobacter. The sequence goes on along the minus strand of CANNUR010000009.1, from coordinate 3,592 downwards.
ATTGGCGATCCCGTTGACCTCAGCCTCGAGAACCGGCACGGCGTCGTCCTCCATGCGGAAGGGCAGCACAAGGCGGTTGTCGGCCGCAATCGACCGACCGCTCAAAGCCGCCTCAAAATCGGCTCGCCCCAGCGCCTGGCGCTCGAGTTGCCGGCGCAGCTTGGCCGACACGGGGCCGTGGCCGGCCCACGGGGAGCAGGCAGCAGTCAGCAGCAGGCAGAGCAGCAGGAGCAGGCGCATGGGTTGCCGCCTCTAGCAAACGCCGCCGACTCCCGCAAATGAATCCGGTCACCGCGGCTGTCTCAGGTAAGCAATGAGGTCGGCCAGCGACTGCGGTGTCAGCACCGCCTCCAGGCCGTCGGGCATGAGCGAGGCGCCGGTGCTTTTCAGGCTGGCAATCTCGCTGCGCAAAACGGACTTTGTCAGATTGCCAGCCATCTTGAAGGTCAGGCTGGCACTGGTCTCGGTGGCGATGACGCCGTAGAGCTGCTCGCCGCTGTTCAGCGTGCAGTGGTAGGCCATGAAGCCGGGCTCGATGATGGCGCTGGGATCCAGAATCGAGTTGAACAGCTTTTCCACGTCGTGCTGGGCGACACTGCGCAGGTCGGGCCCGAGCTCGAGGCCGACGCCGTCGAGCTTGTGGCAGCTCAGGCAGGCCTGGGCGAAGACGACCTTGCCTCGCGCCGCATCGCCGGCGAGTTGCAGCGCCGGCCGGAACTGTTCCAGCACCGCCGCGCGCGTGGCACTGCCCTGGAAGGCCAGCGCCGCGGCCTGGGCCACCGCCTTCTTCGGATGCTGCGCCAGCCGCGCCCGCGTGGCGGCATCGCAAGCCTTGGCTTCCGGCCGCTTCAGCAGCGCCAGGGTCCAGGCCTCATCGGCCAGCAGGGTCTCCAGGATCTGCGCGCGCAAGGCCGGCGTGCGTCCGTCCCAACCCTCCAGCAAAAAGGTCTCCGCGCCCGCGGGTCGCAAACGCGCGATCAGGCGCAGCAGTTCCGGGTCGCCCGTCTTCGCCCACAGCGCCGGCAGCAGGCGCTTCACCGGCTCGCGATGCCCGCGATCCGCCGCCAGCAGGGCCAGGTCGGACGCCGGTGGCGCCGCCTCGGCCGAGGCCACCGCCGCAGCCGCCTGCTCCAGCCGCGCGCTCAGGCGGTCCAGCGCCGCCCGCGCCGAGGGATCGCTGATCTGGGCGGTGAACTCCACCAAAGAGAGACGGTTTTCATCGAGCACGGCGAGCAGTTCCTCAATCTCGCGCCGTGTCTCCATGCGTCGCACCAGGGCAGCAACGACCGGTGCATTTTTCGTGGCCAGAGCGCATCGGAGCAGAGTGCCCGCCAGACCCGCCGGAGCTGGGCCCTTATAAGCAGCGAGCTGCTGGCTGATGCGATTGAGATGCGGCAGGCAGGAACTGAGCGCAGCACCGGCCAAGGGACTGCCGGGTTTTGCCTCATCCAAAACGCTGCCCAACAAGTCTGCAGGCCAGTCGCCTTGCCAGTGGCCGGCCGAGAGCGCGAGTTGCAGGCGCACGCGCGGGTGCCTGCCCAAGTTTCCATTCACCATCAACAGCAGAGCCTCCTCGTTCTGCTGCCAGGGCTGGGTCTCGGCGATTTGCAAGGCCTGCACCACCACCTCGGGCTGCCGACTCAACAGAAGAGATCGCAACAACTCGGACGTCATGCGACCCGCCAGATGCAGCGTCCAGGCCGCCTGAGCCTGAGCCGCAGGCAAAGTGTCGTCCAACACCCGCTCCATCAGCGCCGCCTGAGCCTGCGCATCCAGCCCGTCCCACAACGCCCGCATCTGCGCCTTGTCGCGGAGCCAGCCGTTGGCACTGGCCAATGTGGCTTCGGCCGAAGCCTTCGCCCCAGATCGAGCTGAAGCTCGAACCACTTTCCAAATCCGGCCCTTGTCGTCGCCCTCACGGTAATGCGGCAGCAGCTCGTCCCTGCCCTGCTGCGGCAGCCACTGCGGGTGCTCGATCATGTAGCGATACATGTCGGCCACCCACAGCGCGCCATCGGGACCTGTGCGCACCATCACCGGCCGGCACCAGCGGTCCTCGCTGGCCAGGAAGTCCAGCTTCGACTCGGCGGGATCGCGCGCGGCCTTGAAGGTGACGCCATCGTCCTCGAGCAGGATGTGCTGCACGACGTTGTGAAAGGGCTCGCAGCTGAACGCATGCGTCTTGGCATCCGCAAACAGCACGCGATCGCGATAAATCTCGATGCCGCAGGCGCTGGTGAAACGCCCGGCCTGGTCGAAGCTGTGAAAGCGCTTCTCCATGCTGCTGGCCGGATACACGGGCGGATTGCGCGGGAAGAGCTGATGGATTGGGTCCGGCGGGATGACATGCGGGTTGCGGCGCAGGTGGTGATCCTGCAGCACGTAGTGCCAGAGCGGAAAGCTGTTCTGCACGCCAAACCAGTGGCCCCAGTCATCGCGGGCGCGACCGAACTGGGAGGGGCCGGTCTGTGGATCCAACTCGCCGGTGTCCGGCTTGAAGCGGAAGTCGCGGCTGCCGAGGTCGATCTTCTCGCCGGTGAGCTTGCACTCGATTTGCGTGCCCTTGTTGTAGCCGCCGTGATGCGCGCCCGCGGCGCAATACACCCAGCCGTCCATGCCCCAGCGCAGGCCGTTCACGCGCAGCTGCTGGTTGCCGGTGCTGAAGCCGGTGTAGAGCAGTTTCTTCGTGCCATCCTGCGCAATGAAAAAGAGGTCCGGCGCGGCGGTGACGATCACGCCGTCACGCCAGGTCAAAATACCGGTGGGATAGCTCAAGTCGCTGACGATGACCTTGCGCTTGTCGTAGCGGCCGTCGCGATCCGTGTCCTCCAGCCGCACAACGCGTCCACCGGCCTTGCCATTGCCGTCCATGCCGAGGGGATAATCGGCCATCTCGATCACCCACAGGCGGCCCTGCTCATCCCAGTCAAAGGCCACCGGATCAAGCACCACCGGCTCCGCCGCCACGAGTTCGATCCGGTAACCCTCGAGCACGTGCCACTTCTTCGCCGATGCCTCGGGAGAGAGGGGTTGCGAGGCCAGCTCGACCTTCGGCGCAGGTGCAAGTGCGGCGGGTTTTTCCAAACCGGCGACCTCGACCTTTTCAAACGTGCCGTCCAGCGGCGCGAAGTCATCGCTGCGCCTGCCAAAGAACACGTCCTTCACGCCGGGTGCGCTGACCGGCAATTCGGCGTCGATCTCCACCCTGCCATCAAGGGTCACCTTCACGCGCGAGCCGAGACGCTCCAGCTTCACGTCATGCCACGTGCCCGGCTCGATCACCGTCGTGCCGCGCACGAGTTGACCCGCCGCATTGCCGTTGAAGACGAACAAGCGGCCCGGTGACACGTCCCTGGAGTTGCCGCCGATGCCGAGATGATCGCCCGGCGCCTGACGGTCGCCCCTCGGGCCACGCGAGATGAGGTAGGCGGTCACCGGGCTGACCTGATTCGCCTTCGTGTTCTTGAAGCGCAGCGAGGCCGACCAGTTTTCAGGCGCTTTCAGCAGGGTCGGAGTCTGCGCTTCCTCCCGCTTCTTCCGCTCCGCCCGCCTCACCGCCCGCTGGGCATTCTCCTCAGCCACCTTCGAGACC
>CANNUR010000008.1 GCA_947523045.1 uncultured Prosthecobacter sp. | reverse complement strand
GCAGGCGGGCGTGCGGCCGGGCATGACCGGCGATCCAGTCGGTCAGATGCAGGCGCGCGGGGGATTTGCCGGTGAGGACCGCGGCGCGGGTGGGCGAGCAGACGGTGCAGGCGGAGTAGGCGTTGGTGAAGCGCATGCCGTCGCGGGCGAGCTGGTCGAGGTGGAGGGTCTCATAAAATTTGCTGCCCTGGCAGGCAAGGTCCGTCCAGCCGAGGTCGTCGACGAGCATGAGCACGACGTTGGGAGGCCGGTCCTGGGCGAGGACGGAACCGGCGAGCAGGATCAGGGCGGACAGGATCAGGCGGGGCATGGCGGCATTTCAGCCGTCGCCGGGGCGGACGTCAAGAGGTGTCGCGTCGTGGGATAAAAGCCGGTTGGCGGCGGCGTTGTTGTTTCGCCCATGCCCCCCGGATCCCAGACCCTGCAGCAGATGACGCGCCGGCACTTGTTCAGCCAGTGCGGACTCGGTGTTGGGTCGCTGGCCCTGGCCTCATTGATGGCCGATCAACGCCTGCAGGCGGCCCCCGGGCCGGGCGTGACGCGCGGCGGTGTGCATGCGCCGCGGGCGAAGAATGTCATCTTCCTGTTCATGGCCGGCGGGCCCTCGCAGCTCGAGATGTTTGACCACAAACCGCGGCTGCAGCAGTTGAATGGTCAGCCGATCCCGCAGAGTTACATTGAGGGCAAGCGCTTTGCCTTCATGGACAGCAGTCACAAGGTGAACCTGCTGGCCCCGCACCGCTCCTTTCGTCAGCACGGCGAGAGCGGGGCCTGGGTGAGCGACCTGCTGCCGTACACGGCGGGCATTGTCGATGACATCAGCATCGTGAAGACCTGCAAGACGGAGCTGTTCAATCATGCGCCGGCCAAGCTCTTCATGAACACTGGCAGCGGCCAGTTCGGCCGGCCGTCGATGGGTTCCTGGGTGACCTACGGCATCGGCAGCGAGTCCTCGGACCTGCCGGGGTTTGTCGTGCTGCAGAGTGGCCCGCGCGGCCCGCGCGGCGGGGCGGTGAACTGGGGCAGCGGTTTCCTGCCGACCACCTATCAGGGCGTGCCGCTGCGCAGCCAGGGCGAGCCGATCCTGAACCTGACCACGCCGGCCAGTGTCGATGCGCGCAGCCAGCGACGGGTGATCGATGCGGTGCGCGACCTCAACCTGAAGCGGCTGGTGGCGACCGGTGACGACGAGATCCAGACGCGGTTGAATGCCTATGAGATGGCCTATCGCATGCAGACCAGTGCGCCGGATTTGATTGACATTTCAGGGGAGTCGAAGGCGACCCTCGACCTCTACGGCATCAAGGACGCCAACGAATCCAGCTATGCGCGCAACTGCCTGCTGGCGCGGCGGTTGGTCGAGCGCGGGGTGCGTTTTGTCCAGCTCTACGACACGAATTGGGATCACCACGGCGGACCGACCGAGACGCTGGAGACGCATCTGCCCGACAAGTGTCGCGACATCGATCAGGCCTCGGCGGCGCTGATCCGCGACCTCAAGGCGCGTGGCCTGCTCGACGAGACCCTGGTCATCTGGGGCGGCGAGTTTGGGCGCACGCCGATGGGCGAGGTGCGCGAGTTCACGGGTCGCAACCACCACATCGATGCCTTCACCATGTGGTTCGCCGGCGGCGGCATCAAGGCCGGACAGGTCTATGGCCAGACCGACGAGTTGGGGTTCGATGCCGTCGAGGATCGCGCCCATGTCCATGACCTGCATGCGACCATCCTGCACCTGCTCGGGCTGGATCACGAGAAGCTGACCTTCAAGTTCCAGGGGCGCGACTTCAGGCTGACGGATGTGCATGGCCGCCTCCTGCACGGGCTGCTGGCCTGAGGCGTGCAACACCCGCGCCGTGCCGGCGTTGTCTGGCTTCCGTGAAACGCCTGCTCCTCCTCTGCCTGCTCGCCGCCGTGGCCCCGGCGACCGCGTCGCCGCCGCACATTGTTTACATCATCGCCGATGACCAGGCCTGGCGTGACTTCGGCTTCATGGGCAGCCGGGAGGCGCTGACACCGCATCTCGACCGGCTCGCCGCGCGCTCGGCGCGGTTCACCCAGGGCTATGTGCCGACCAGCCTGTGCAGTCCGTCGCTGGCCACCCTGTTGACGGGGCGTTACCCGCACCAGAACGGCCTGCACTACAATCATCCGCCGCCCGGCAACAGCGCCTTCAACAAGATGCGTTCGCGGGCCGAGTACGAAAAGGCGCGCGCACCGGCCTTTGCGCAGATCCGCCGGCAGCCGAGCCTGCCGCGTCTGCTCGGCGAGCGCGGCTATCGTTCGCTGCAGACCGGCAAGTTCTGGGAAGGCCATTTCTCGAACGCCGGTTTCACCGAGGGCATGACGGTGTTTGCACCGGCGCCCGGCCAGGACTACGGCGGCAACCGCGTGCTCGCCAGCGGGGAACTGGCGGCCCATGGCAACGGCGATCACGGGTTGAAGATCGGTCGCGAGACCATGCAGCCGATCGCCGACTTCCTTGACCGTCACGCGGCGGGATCTCCGACCTTCGTCTGGTATGCCCCCTACCTGCCGCATCAGCCGCACGATGCGCCTCGGAAGTTCTTTGAACTGCATGAAGGTCGCGGCCTGCCGGCGCATCGCATCCCCTATCTGGCGTCGATCAGCCAGTTTGATGCGACCGTTGGCGAGCTGATGGCGCTCTACGAACAGCGCGGGCTGACGGCCCACACGCTGTTTGTCTTTGTCAGCGACAACGGCTGGACGCCGGACACCGTGCCCGACAAGAAGCATCCGGGCGAGTTCAGGCTCAACAAGCGCAGCAAGTACTCGCCCTTCGAGGACGGCCTGCGCACGCCGATCCTGCTGCGCTGGGACGGCGTCATTGCGCCGGCCACGCATGCAACGCCGGCCAGCAGTGTCGATCTGCTGCCGACCGTGCTGGAGGCGGTGGGTGCGCCGGTGCCGGAGCTGCCCGGGCGCAGCCTGCTCGGTATCGCCCAGGGCGAATCGGCCCTGGTTGAGCGCCCCGTGTTTGGCGAGATCTATCCCGGCGATGCCAGTGGGCTCGGCGAGCCGGCGCGCGACATCGCCTATCGCTGGGTGCGGCTGGGTCGGCACAAGCTCATCGTGCCGCACCTGCACGGCAAGGCGCGGCCGTGGAACGATTACCTGCGCGAGCCGGCGCTGTTTGACGTGGTGGCCGATCCCGACGAGACGCGCAATCTCGTCGATGAGCCCGCCCTGGCCGAGACCCTGGGTCGGCTGCGGGAAAGTCTCGACGCCTGGTGGACGCCGGGCAAGAATGATGCCCTGCCTGCCGTCTCCAAGCCCTGATCCCACGCCATGAAACTGCTGTCCTGCCTGCTGTTCACTCTCGCCCTGCCAGCCCTTGCGGAAACGGTCGGTCCCTGGAACCTCGACACCCTCAGGCAGGTGCCGGAGATGCGCTGGATTCAGCGCGAGCAGCCAGTGCAGGCGCTGCTCTATCGCGGTGAGGAATTTCAAGGCAAACCGACCGAGGTCTTTGCCTTTTACGCCTCGCCCGCCACGCTCGGTGAGGCCGCGCCGGGTGCGAAGTTTCCCGGCGTCGTGCTCATCCATGGCGGCGGCGGCACGGCCTTTGCCGACTGGGCCTGGTTGTGGGCCAAGCGCGGTTATGCGGCCATTGCCATGGACCTGAGCGGGCATCGTCCGCCGGATCCCACCTATGACCCAAAGACCGGCGCGCCGGTGGGGCATCAGAGCGATGCCAAGCTGCGCACCCGCCTGGAGAACGGCGGGCCCAATCACGGTCACCCGGAGAAGTTCGACAGCATCGGCGGCAGTCACCTCGACGACTGGCCCTATCATGCCGCCGCCAGCGTCATCCGCGCGCATTCGCTGCTGCGCTCCTTCCCGGAGGTCGATGCCGAACGCACGGCGGTGACCGGCATCAGTTGGGGTGGTTACACGACCTGCCTGGTGGCTTCGCTCGACGACCGTTTCAAGGCGGCGGTGCCGGTCTATGGCTGTGGGTTTTTGCACGAGGGGGAATCCGTGCAGAAGCCGAGCATTGACAAGCTCGGTGAACGCGCCGCCGACTGGGTGCGCGAGTACGATCCCGGCAGCCTGCTGCCGCGCTGCCGCGTGCCGATCTTTTTCGTCAATGGCACCAACGACGTCCATTACGTGCTCGACAGCTACCAGAAGAGTTTTGAGGTCGTGAAGGGCGAGAAGCAGATGCGCATCGAGGTCAACATGCGCCACAGCCATCCGGCCGGGTGGGCGCCGCAGGAGATCGGACTCTTCATCGACTCCAAGTGCCGCGGCGGCGAGGCCCTGCCGGTGCCGGGCGCACCGGTGCTGGCGGACGGTCGTGTCAGGGTGGCCTTCACCAGCGTCCGGCCGGTGAAGAAGGCGCAGCTGCATTACACCAGCGATGGCGGCCTGCGCTCCAAGCGCATCTGGCACAGCGTCGAGGCGGAGATCCGGGAAGGCGTCGTGAGCGCCCCGGCACCGCCAGCAGCCGCGAACACCTGGATCGTCAGCCTGACCGATGATCGCGGCGCCATGGTCAGCACGCCGGTGCAGTTCCAGTGACAAGGTACTCTGACCTCTGTCAGACTCGTCGGACTTGTCCGACAAGTCCGACGCCTGGCCTCCCGAGCCTCACGACCGCTTGAAGAACGCCCCGATGGCGCCCTGCATGGCGGCGTTGAGGGCTTCCTGGATCTGGGTCGGGCCGGGGTGTTCGGCGTCGATGACGCCGTTGGGCGTGAGCTTGTCGATGACCTGCGGCAGGAATTGCGAGAGCAGGGGCAGTAGCATCTGCGGCTGGAAGCCGAGGCGGCCGGCGAGCTGGCGCAGGGCTTCCTCGCCGAGCGCCTGCTGGAGTTGGCCGGGTTGGACACCAGTGTTGCCTTCGACGCTGACCCAGGAGGCGAAGAGTTCGCCGTAGCCGGCGTCCTGGAAGCGCTGCTGCAGGCCCTGGAGGCCGCCGGCTTCCTGGAGCAGGCCGGCGAGCATTTCGGCGGGGTTGCCCAGCGCGCTGCCGAGCGCCTGTTTGGCGAGTGAATCAAAAAGTCCCATGGGCGACTGTTCGCCGGGATGCCGGCAAGTCAAATCCCGACTCAGGCGGTCGGTTCGTCGTCGAAGCGGCGCGGGCGGATCGACAGCATGAGCACGACGGCCACCGCGGCGGCGGCGCCGAAGACGCCGAAGGTGACATTGAGCGGCACGCCCTTGTCGCGCAGGATGCCGAAACCCCAGTCGGCAAAACCGCCGCAACTGATGCTGACCAGGTTCATCAGGCCGTAGCCGGTGGCGCGCAGTTCGGGCCGGGCAATCTGGCAGAGGATGGGCATGTTGTTGCAGTCGAAGAAGCCCCAGCCGACGCCGAACAGGGCGAGGAAGGTGACGGCCATGACCAGGGAACCGGCATTGCCGACGCCGAACAGGGCGGGGATGAGCAGGGTCAGGCCGATGGCGCTGACGAAGATGCGACCGCGGGCACTGCGGCCCATCCATTTGTCGGCCAGCCAGCCGCCGAGCACGGCGGCGCCGAGCGAGGCGAGGTTGACGTAGAGGGTGGCCGAGACTCCGGCCTTGCCCTGTCCGATGTCGAATTTTTCCTTGAGGATGGCCGGCATCCAATCCTTCACCACCCAGGCCGGGATGGCGGGCAGGGTGAAGCAGAGCACGAGGAAGAGGAAGTAGCGGTTGCCGAGCAGCTCGCGCAGGGCACCGCCGGCGGAGAGGGCAGGGGACAGGGCGGCATCGGTGCGGCGCGGGGCGTTCTGCAGGAAGAAGAACAGCGGCACGGCATAGAGCACGCCGGCGACGCCGCAGACGTCGAAGGCCCAGCGCCAGCCGAGGTTTGGATCATCGGCGACATGACCGCTGAAGCCGCCAAGCATGACGCCGATGTAGATGGCCATCTGGTGCAGGCCGACCGCGCGCGAGCGGGTGGGGCCGACATGGAAATCGGCGATGAGGGCCAGTGCCGCCGGGATGTAGCAGGCCTCGCTGATGCCCATGAGCGCGCGGGTGACAAGCAGTTGGTCAAAGGTGGTACAGTGGCCGGTGGTCCAGGTGACGGCCGACCAGACAAAGAGGCTGACGACGATGACATGCTTTTTGCTGAGGCGATCGGCCAGGTAGCCGCCGACCGGGCTGAGGAAGGCATAGACCCACTTGAACACCGCCGGCAGGAAGCCCCAGTTGGCCTCGCTGCCAATGCTCGGGATGTCCTGCATGACCGAGAACTTCATGGCGGCCAGCATCTGCCGGTCGAGGTAGTTGAGCAGGGCCACCGGCAGCAGCAGGAGCACGGCCGTCCAGGCGGTGCGGGAGAGGGTGGAGCGGGTGTCGGTCATGGTTGGCGCGCAGTTTTAGCCGTCGCGAGCGCCGCGGCAAAGACCAATCCATGTCCAGGCTTGACCGACGGATGACCGGGAGCGGCCGCGCAAGTTCGTCGTGCTGGCGACCGTAGAACTGCCGCGTGTCGTCCGATTTCCCCCTGATCAACCGTCGTGAAGCCCTGCTGCGCCTGGGAGGCGGCTTCGGCGGACTCGGTCTGGCGGCGGCCATGGGCAAGCCGGCCACGCACTTTGTGCCGCGGGCGAAGCGGGTCATCCACCTGTTCATGAACGGCGGCCCCTTCGGTCCCGACTTCTTCGATCCCAAGCCGGCCTTGACGAAGTATGCCGGTCAGCGACCCGAGGGGGCCGACCTGCGCACCGAGCGACCGACCGGCGGCCTGCTGGCCTCGCCCTATGCCTACAAGCCGGCGGGTCGCAGCGGCCTGCCGGTCAGCGAGCTGCTGCCGCACCTGTCGCGGCATGCCGATGAGCTGTGCGTGCTGCGTTCCTGCCACACCGACAACCCGAACCACGGGCCGGCGCTGCTGCTGATGAACAACGGCACGATGACCGAGCGCGTGCCGAGCATGGGTTCCTGGCTCAGTTACGGCCTCGGCAATGAAAACGCCAACCTGCCTTCCTATGTCGTGCTCTGCCCGGGCCGGCCGGTGCGGTTTTCGATCCTCTGGACCAGCGCCTTTCTGCCCGCCGAACATCAGGGCGTGTACATCAATCATTCCAACCTCGACCCGCGCCAGATGATCCCCTGGCTGCACAACGCGCGCACGCCGGCGGCTCGCCAGCGCCGCCAGCTCGATCTGATCCAGGAGCTGAACGAGGCCCACCTCGCCGCCCGCGGCGGCGCCGACAGCGCGCTCAACGGCCGCATCCAGGCGATGGAGACCGCCTACCGCATGCAGACGGCGGCCACCGATGCCTTCGACGTGGGGCTTGAGCCGGAGCGGGTGCGCGAGATGTATGGCAAGAGCCACTTTTCCAACGGCTGCCTGATGGCGCGCCGCCTGGTCGAGCGCGGCGTGCGTTTCGTTCAGGTGTACTATGGCAACGGCCAGCCCTGGGACACGCACTCGAAGCACGATGAGCAAACGCGCCGGCTGGCGGCCGACATCGACCGGCCCATCGCGGCGCTGATCGGCGATCTCAAGCAGCGCGGTTTGCTCGATGACACGCTGATTGTCTGGGGCGGTGAGTTCGGTCGCACCCCGGTCAGCGAAAACGGCAACGGTCGCGATCACAACCCACATGGCTTCTGCATGTTCTTTGTCGGCGGTGGTGTGCGTGGCGGCACGGCCTATGGCGAGAGCGATGACTTCGGCTTCAAGGCCGCGGTCGACCGCATGCATATCCATGACATCCATGCGACGATGCTGCATCTTCTCGGCATGGATCACGAACGGCTGACCTATCGTTATGCCGGGCGCGACTATCGGCTGACCGATGTCCATGGCCGGGTGCCGCGCGCCATCCTGGGTTAGTCCGGCCCATCGAGCATTTCCCCGTTGCCGGCGCGGTGCGGGCGAGGCATAGAGGGGCATGCTTGAATCCCTGAAAGCGGAGGTTTGCGCCGCCAATCGCGCCCTGCCGGGCAGTGGTCTCGTGCGCCTGACCTGGGGCAACGTCAGCGGCATCGACCGCGCCTCGGGTCTGTGGGTCATCAAACCCAGCGGTGTCGATTACGAAGACCTGACTCCCGAGACCATGGTTGTGCTCGATCTCGAAGGCCGGGTCGTGGAGGGCAGCCTGTGCCCCTCCTCGGACACCCGCACCCACCTGCATTTGTACCGCGAGTTTGAGCGCATCGGCGGCATCACCCACACCCACAGCCCCTATGCCACCGCCTTCTCCCAGGCCGGGCGCGAGCTGCCCTGCTTTGGCACGACCCATGCCGACCACTTTTATGGCACCGTGCCGGTGGTGCGCGCCCTGACCCCGGAGGAGGTGGGCCAGGACTACGAACACTTCACCGGTGTCGCCATCGCCGAACGCCTGCGCGAGCTGTCGCTCGATCCGCTCGCCATGCCGGCCGTGCTCCAGCGGCATCACGCGCCCTTCACCTTCGGCAAAAACGCGGCGGATTCCCTGGCCAACAGCATCGCGCTGGAAATGTGCGCGCAGATGGCGCTCGCCACCCTGGCGCTGAGTCCGGATCTGGGTCCGATGCCCCAGCACCTGCTCGACAAGCACCACCTGCGCAAGCACGGGCCGGGTGCCTATTACGGGCAGAAGTGACAGCGTTTTTGCTTGCATGTCGCCGGCTGCGCCTAACGTGGCGAGCGTTACATGGAGTTGTTCCGCCATCCCAGCGGGTTGTATTACTCGCGCCAGTTCGCCGAGTTCCTGCGCCAGAAGCAGGAGGCTGAGTCATCGGAGCATCCCGGCGAACTGCTGTCGATCGAGTACGTGCGCTGTCGCGAGGGTGAGGAAGCCGGCGGCTCCTGGTTGCGCCTGGCCTGGGTGAGCTTGTTCAGCAAACTCGCCGAGCACAGCCTGGAGATCGGCCCGACGCGGGTGGCCCTGCACCGGCAGACCCGCCGAGGGTTGGTCAACCGCCTGCTGCACTACGCCGAGGGGCGGGTGCTGGTGAAGCGCTGACGCCCTGAGAGCGCGCTGGCAGCCACGCGGGCCGGAGAAAGCTCAGAGTATGGAGCCAAGAGCACGCAGTCAGGCCCAAGACTCGGCGTCCTGCGCTCCGTGCTCCCTGCCTGCGTTTGGGCAAACGCTCCTGCAAGGGGGGCGAACCGCCACAGCGATGGAATATTCTGCGCAAGTGCAAGCGTGCAGCATGGAAGACGTATTTTTGTCGCACGCATCTCTATGAAAGTACTCCTCCCACTCGGCCTGCTGAGCGTCGTTCCAAGCCTGTTTGGCGCGGTCGGCCAGGCGGAATTCAACCGCGACATCCGGCCGATTCTTGCCGACGCCTGCTTCCACTGCCACGGACCCGATCCGGGCACGCGCAAGGCCGGCCTGCGACTCGACACTGAGGCGGGCTTTTTCACCGCCAAGGAGGGTGAGACACCCACCGTCATCAAGGGCAAGCCCGACGACAGTCCCCTGTACCAGCGCCTCATCACCCAGGATGAGGACGACCTCATGCCGCCTCCGGAGTCGCACAAGGAGCTCAAGCCGGAGCAGATTGCCAAGATCCGTGCGTGGATTGAGGAAGGCGCTCCCTGGCAGGCCCACTGGTCGCTCATCCCCCCGCAGCGGCCGGCCGTGCCGGAAATTCGGCCTTCGGCCCTCGCCATCCGCAATCCCATCGACGCCTTCGTCCAGGCCCGTCTTCAAGAGGTCGGCTTGGAGCCGGCGCCCGAGGCCGATGCCCACACCCTGGTGCGGCGTCTGTCGCTCGATCTCACCGGCCTGCCGCCGAGTCCGGAGCTGATCCGTCGCCATGTTCAGCCCGGTCAGAAGCAGCTCAATGACGCCCAGTACAATGCCCTGGTCGATGAATTGCTGAAGAGTCCGGCCTACGGCGAGCACCGCGCCCGTTACTGGCTGGATGCCGCCCGCTATGCCGACACCCACGGCCTCCACTTCGACAAGTACCGCGAGATCTGGCCCTACCGCGACTGGGTGATCGGTGCCTTCAACCGCAACCAGCCCTTTGATCAGTTCACGATCGAGCAGATTGCCGGCGACCTGCTGCCCAAGCCGAGCGAGAGCCAGCTCATCGCCACCGGGTTTCAGCGCTGCAACATCACCACCAACGAGGGCGGCACGATCGACGAGGAAAACCTCGCCAACTACGCCGCCGACCGCGTGCAGACGCTCGGCTGGGTGTACTTCGGCCTGACGACGAACTGCTCGCAGTGCCACGACCACAAGTTCGATCCGATCTCCCAGCGCGATTACTACTCGCTGGCCGCCTTCTTCCGCAACACGACGCAGAAGCCCAAGGACGGCAACGTCAAGGACGGCCTCGGCCCGGTGCTGGTGCTGCCCACGGCGCAGGATCGTCCGCGCTGGCAGGCCCTGCCGACCGAGATCGCGGCGGCGAAGGCGAAGCTCGAGGAGAATCGCAAGCAGGCCCGGCCGGAGTTTGACACCTGGCTGGCCTCGGCCAAGCCGGCGGACCTGGATCGCGACCTGCCCAGCCTGGGTCAGATCGCCCACCTGCCGCTCAATGAGGGCACGGGCAGCGAGGTGACCGGCGTCTGTGGCGCGCCGAAGACCTTCCGCGCCACTGGCGAGGTGAGCTGGAAGCCCGATGGCAAGATCGGTCCGGCGCCGGTGATGAAACCGGGCGGCACCTTTGACCTCGGGGAGGTGGGCGACTTTGAGAAGGACAAGCCCTTCAGCTACGGTGCCTGGGTGCGCGCGGGTCGGCTCGGCATCGGCGGCGGCATCCTGGCCCGCATGGACGAGAAGGCCGGCTATCGCGGCTGGGACCTGTGGCAGAACGACCGTTTCTACTCGGTGCACCTGATCCACCGCTGGCCCGATGACGCGCTCAAGGTCAGCACCGCCAAGCCGACCGTGCGCCCGGGCGTCTGGCAGCATGTCTTCGTCACCTATGACGGCAGCGGCAGGGCCGAGGGCGTCAAGATTTACGTCGACGGTGTGGCTCAGCCGCTGAAGACCGAGACCAACGCCCTGAAGAACAGCATCCGTACGACCACGCCGACGCGCATCGGTCAGCGCAGCCACGTCCAGGTCTTCCACGACGGCGGCGTTCAGGACGTGCGCCTGTTTGACCGCCTGCTGCGGCCCGCGGAAATTCAGACGCTGGCCAAGGTCGGTCCGCTGCGCGAGATGCTCGCCTCCGCCAAGCGTGGACCGAAGCAGGTTGAGGCCCTGTTTGGGCACTTCCTGGCCACCCGACACGACGGCTGGATGGCGGCCGACAAGACCCATCAGGCGCTGGAGGCTGAACGCGCGACCATCCAGGCGCGCAGCCCGCTGACCCACATCCAGGAGGAGCGCATGGATCAGGCGCCGATGGCGAACATCCTCATGCGCGGCCAGTACGATCAGGTCGGCGAGGAAGTGCCTGCGGCGGTGCCCGCCGCGCTTGGCAAGCTGCCCGAGGGCGCGCCGCGCAACCGTCTGGGGCTGGCGCAGTGGCTGGTCAGCGAGGGCAACCCGCTCACCGCCCGTGTCACGGTGAACCGCTTCTGGCAGGAGCTGTTCGGCCAGGGGCTGGTCAAGACCAGCGAGGACTTTGGCATCATGGGCATGCCGCCCACCCATCCGGAGCTGCTCGACTGGCTGGCCGTCGAGTTCCGCGAGAGCGGCTGGGACGTGAAGCGCCTCATCAAGCTGATGGTCGGTTCCAGCACCTATCGTCAGGTGGCGACCGTGTCGCCGGCGAAGCTGGCCAAGGACCGCGACAACGGCCTGCTCAGCCGCGGTCCGCGCTTCCGCATGGACGCGGAAATGATCCGCGACTACGCCCTCGCCGCCAGTAGCACGCTGTCGCCGCGCATGGGCGGTCCCGGCACCTATCCCTACCAGCCGGAGAACATCTGGGAGGTCGTGGGCATGGGCACCGAAAAGTATGCCCAGGACAAGGGCGAGAACCTGTATCGCCGCACGGTGTACAACTTCTGGAAGCGCATGGCGCCGCCGGCGAGCATGGATGTCTTCAACGCCCCCAGTCGTGAGATGAGCTGCGTGCGCCGCGATCGCACCAACACGCCGCTGCAGGCGCTTGTGGTGATGAACGACACCCAGTTTGTCGAGGCCTCGCGCAACCTCGCCCAGCGCGTGTTGGCCGCCGCCGCGACCGACGACACCCGCCTCGATGAACTCGCCCTGCGCCTGCTCTGCCGGCCTTTGAAGCCGGTGGAACGCAGCGTGCTCACGGCCAGCCTTGCCGATCTGAAGAAGCACTATGGCACCCAGCCCGCTGACGCCGCGGCCCTGATCGCCGTTGGCGAAACCAAGCCGGATCCCAAGCTTCCCGCACCCGAACTCGCCGCATGGACGATGGTCTGCAACCAGGTCATGAATCTGGATGAGGTGCTGAACAAATAGAACCTGAAACCTGAAACCTTCAACTTTTCCCCATGTCCCCCTTGAACGATTGGCAAACCTTTGAAACCCGGCGCCGGTTTTTTGCGCGGGGTCGCAATGTCCTCGGTTACGCTGCGCTGAGTTCGCTGCTGGGCGAGACCCTGATGGGACGCGCGCAGGCGGGCGCTGGTCAGGTCACCACGCATTTTCCGGCCAAGGCCAAGCGTGTCATCTACCTGCACATGGTTGGGGGACCGTCGCAGATGGACCTCTTCGACTACAAGCCGGAAATGCAGAAGTGGTACGACAAGGACCTGCCGGACAGCATCCGCCAGGGCCAGCGGCTGACGACGATGACCAGCGGCCAGGCGCGGTTCCCGATCGCGCCGTCGAAGTTCCGCTTCGAGCAGCGCGGCCAGTGCGGCATGTGGATGAATGCCGACCTGCTGCCGCACCTCGGCAAGGTGGCCGATGACATCTGCTGGATGCGCTCGTTGCACACCGAAGCGATCAATCATGAGCCGGCGATCTGCGCCATGCAGACCGGCAACCAGGTGACCGGCCGGCCCTGCCTCGGTTCCTGGGCCTCGTATGGTCTCGGCTCGGTGAATCAGAACCTGCCGGGTTTTGTCGTGCTCATCGCCACGCCGACCAATCGCGAGCAGGAGCAGGCCATCTCCCCGCGCCTGTGGTCGAGCGGCTACCTGCCGGGCGAGCACGCGGGGGTGTCGTTCCGCAGCAAGGGCGACCCCATCCTCTTCATCAACAACCCGCCCGGTGTCGACGACCGCGTGCGCCGGCGCATGCTCGACGGCGTGCAGGCGCTCAACGAGATCAACTACCGCGAGGTGGGCGATCCCGAGACGCACACGCGCATCCAGCAGTACGAAATGGCCTTCCGCATGCAGGCAAGCGTGCCGGAACTGACCGACCTGGCAAACGAGCCGGAGCGCACCTTCAAGCTCTATGGCGAGGAGGCAAGGAAGCCCGGCAGCTTCGCCAACAGCGTGCTCATGGCGCGTCGCCTGGCCGAGCGCGGCGTCCGCTTCACCCAGATCTACCACAACAACTGGGACCATCATTCCAACGTGTCCGGCCGCATGCCCAGCCAGTGTCGCGACATCGATCAACCCTGCGCGGCGCTCATCCAGGACCTCAAGCAGCGCGGCATGTTCGAGGACACCCTCATCATCTGGGGCGGCGAGTTCGGTCGCACGATCTACAGCCAGGGCGGTCTCACCAAGGAGAACTACGGTCGCGACCATCACCCGCGCTGCTTCACCATGTGGATGGCCGGCGGCGGCGCCAAGGGCGGGGCGATCTATGGCGAGACCGACGACTTCAGCTACAACATCGTCAAGGACCCGCTGCACATCAGCGACTTCCACGCCACCGTGCTGCACCTGCTCGGCTACGAGCACGAGCGCTTCACCTACAAGTACCAGGGCCTCGACCAGCGCCTGACCGGGGTTGAGCCGGCCAAGGTGGTGAAGGCCCTGGTGGCGTGAGGTGAAGAGCATGGAGCGAAGAGGCTTGTGTCTGGACACCAAGCTCTGCGCTCTGCGCTACCTTCACCTCACAGCAAGCCCAGTTGCCGGCCCTCGCTGAACGGGGCCGGTGCGGCGAAGCTGGCGCGGGGGCGGGCGACCTCGATGGTGGCGGTGCAGCTACGGCGCTCGGCGCAGAGCACGCGCGCGTCGGCGACTCCGGCACGGACGAGCGATTCGCGGATGCGGCCGGCGGCGCGCGCCGGATCGTTGCAGTCGTCGCTCAGATGGCCGAGCACGACATGGTGCAGGCCGGGATGGGCCAGGCTCTCGACAAGTTCGGCGGCCTGGTCGTTGGAGAGGTGGCCGTGGCGCGACATGATGCGCTGCTTGGTCGCCCAGGGCCGCTTGGTGTCGGCCTCGAGCAGCTGGGTGTCGTAATTGGCCTCGACAAACAGGCTGTCGGAGCCGCGCAGGCGGTCCTTGATCAGGTTGGTGACGAAGCCGACGTCGCTGAGCACGCCGAGGCGTGAATCGGGATCGGCGATGACAAAGCCCACCGGGTCGACCGCGTCATGCGGGACGGGGAAGGATTCGATGACGAGGTCCTGGATCTCGAAACTGCTGCCGGTCTGCATGAGCCGCCACTGGGGGGCGCCGCGGAATTTCAGGCTGCCGAGCAGGTGTTCCTGGGTGAGGGCGGTGCAGTAGAGCGGCACGCTCAGCCGGCCGCTGAGCACTTCCAGGCCGGCGGTGTGGTCCTGGTGCTCGTGGGTGAGCAGGATGCCGTCGAGCGAGCCCGGCGCGATGCCGGCCGCCTCCAGGCGCAGGCAGATCTGCTTGGCGCTGAGACCGGCGTCGATGAGCAGGGTGGTGCGACCGGTCGAGACGACCGCGCAATTGCCCGAGCTGCCGCTGCCGAGGACCGTGAGACGCACCATGCCTTGGCATTAGCGTTGAGCGCGCGCCTGGCAAGTCCGCGCCTGCGGTTTTTGCCGGCGCAGAGCGGCGGAGGGCGGTCATGGCTGAGTGCCGATGGCTGCCTGCTTCAGGACAGGTAGCTGTCGTGCCAGCGCAGGCGGGCCGCCTCGACGAGGTGGCGCAGCTCGCTGGCAAAGTCGGTGCCGTTGTGATGATGCTCCTGGTGCTCTATGTGCTGGATCAACCCCGGTCTTGCCTCGGCGGCGACGCTGAAGGCGCCGTAGCCGTTCTGCCAGTCGGCAAAGTCGGGGAAGACGCGGCAGCGGCGGATCCACTGCGAGGAGGTCGCCTTCATTTCCAGGACCAGATCGGCGAGTGCGACCGAGGGGTTCAGCCCAATGAGCAGATGGATGTGATCGTCGACGCCACCAACGCCGTAAAGATGTGAACCGCGGGTCTGGATGACGCCCCACAGGTAGCGGTACAAATCCTCGCGCCGCGGCTTGCAGAGGGCGGGGATGGTCCCCTTGGTGCCGAACACAATGTGATAAGTAAGATCGGTATAGGCGTGCATGGTGCTGACACTCTTCAAAATCAGGGAACGGATTACAATTTAATACTTTGTAGTATTAAGTCGTTTTATCCTTTCTTTCAGCTTAGGATAGAAGGTAGTTATATCAGAGTGACGGTGGTTAGGACGCACGTCAACCATGGAAAACGCGCTAGGAAAGAGGGTGTTGCGGGGCAACGCGGCAGGCTGGCGCGGAAACTTCCGCATTGCCTCCCGAGCGGGCAGCCCCTTTAATCCGCGCATGCTTCGATGCCTGCTCCGTTTTCTGCCTCTTGTCGCCTGGGCCGCTGCCGTGGCGGCGCCTCCGCCGAATGTGATCGTCATCATGGCCGACGACCTCGGCTACGGCGACCTCGGCTGCTACGGTGCAAAGACGATCCCGACGCCGAACCTCGATCGCCTCGCCGCCGAGGGCCTGCGCTTCACCAGCGGCTACTGCTCGGCCTCGACCTGCACACCGACGCGGTTTTCGCTGCTCACCGGCACCTATGCCTTCCGTCAGGAGCGCACCGGCATCGCGCCGCCGAGCGCGCCGGCCATCATCAAGCCCGGCACGGCCACGGTGGCTTCTCTCTTGAAGCAGGCCGGTTATCGCACCGCCGTCATCGGCAAATGGCACCTCGGTCTGGGCGACCCCGAGCCGGACTGGAATGGCGTGCTGAAGCCCGGGCCGCTGGAGATCGGCTTCGATCACTGCTTCCTGCTGCCCACCACGAACGACCGTGTGCCGCAGGTGTATGTTGAGGATCACCGCGTGCTGAACCTGGATGCCAAGGACCCGCTCTGGGTGGGCAACCAGTCGCCCGGTCCCGATCATCCGACCGGCGTCAGCCATCGCGCCACCCTCAAGATGGACTGGAGCCACGGTCACAACCAGACGATTCACAATGGCATCAGTCGCATCGGCTTTTACACCGGCGGCCAGACCGCGCGCTTCCGCGACGAGGACCTGGCCGACGAGTGGATCCGGCGTTCGAACGCCTGGATCGAGGCCGATCCGAAGAAGCCGTTTTTCCTTTATTTCGCCAGTCATGACGTGCACGTGCCGCGCATTCCGCACGAGCGTTTCCAAGGTGCCACGCCGCACGGGTTCCGTGGCGACAGCGTGGTGCAGCTCGACTGGTGCGTCGGCGAACTGATGAAGACCCTCGACCGCCTCGGGTTGAGCGAGAACACGATGATCGTCTTCTGTTCCGACAACGGTCCCGCGCTCGACGACGGCTACAAGGATGGCGCGGTGGAAAAGCTCGGCGACCACCGCCCCGCCGGCCCGTTCAGTGGCGGCAAATACAGCGTGCTCGAGGGCGGCACGCGCACGCCCTTCCTGGTGCGCTGGCCGGGGCGGGTGAAATCCGGGGTGTCCGATGAGGTGGTGTGCACGATCGACCTGCCGGCCAGCCTTGCCGCCCTCGCCGGGGTGGCGCTGCCCGAGGGGGGCTGCCGCGACAGCTTCAACCTTCTGCCGGCCCTGCTCGGTGAAGCCGGCGCCAAGGGGCGCGACCATCTGGTTCAGCAGGACAACGGCGTCAGCGGCAACTTCGGCCTGCGCGCCGGCGAGTGGAAGCTGGTGCGGCAGAAAAAGGCCGGTCGTACCCAGGCGGTGGTCAGCCTCGACACGCGGCCCGAGAAGGCGCCGCTGCACGCGCTGTACCACCTGCCGAGCGATCCGGCCGAGCTCAGGGACGTCAGTGCCGAAAACCCGGAGAAGCTGCGCGAACTCATCGCCAAGCTCGACGCCGTGCTGGCGGCCGAGGGCAGCCGCTGAGGTCCGTTACTTCGCCAAGGCGGCGAGGATTTCCGCGGCGACCTTGTCGGCCAGGTAAGCCGAACCCTCGGGGGTGAAGTGGACGTTGGCGGGAAGCTGGATGTCCTGCAGCTTGGCCTTGGCGTGGGCGTGCAGGTTGTTGGTGGGGATGCCGGCCTTGGCCATGACGCGGGCGGCGACCTCGTTGAACTGCAGGGCCTCGTCGGCGACGCGGCCGGCGCTGCCTCCCGGCACGGGGGTGGTGTTGCACCAGATGACCTTGGCGCCGGTGGCCTTGAGTTTGGCGGCGATGGCGGTCAGGTTCTTTTCATAGTCGGGCAGCGGCACCTGGTGATGGGCGCCGGGCAGCTTGGGATCGACCAAGCGGGCACCATCGGGGCCCATGTACACAAGGTCGTGCAGGCCGAAGTTGAAATGGATGACGTCCCACTTCGAATCGCCCAGCCAGGCGTCCAGGCTTTCGACCCCGCGCGAGCTGGGGCCGCCATTGGTCGGGATGCGGTGGACGTTGGCCTTGCCGGCGAGCTTTTCTCGCACCGGCACGGTGTAACCCATCGAAATCGAATCGCCGATGAGCAGCACGCGCGGCAGGCCGGCGACATCGGTGACCGGCACCAGGGACGGGTTGGGCGCACGCTTGGCCTTTTTCGGGGCGTCGGCAGTGGCGAGGACGGGGCAGAGCAGGGCGGCGAGCAGGAGGAGCGCTTTCATCGGACCGTGACAACGTCCGCTGGCGGCCGATGCTTCACGGAACGCGCGATTTTCAGACGCCGAAGGCCTGGATGAAGGCGACCTCGAGGGCCAGGCCCTCGTTGACGTTGGTGTGCAGGTGCGACTCGAGCTGGCGCAGCACGCGCAGGCGCCTGGAGGTCTCCTCGGGTGCCCAGCGCTCGGCGAGCTTGGCGGTGGCCTCGCAGAATTCCGGCAGGTCGAGGTGCTCGCCGCCGACCTGCTGGCGGGCGACATCGCCCATCCAGGCCAGCAGCAGGTCGAGCAGGCCGTCGCGTTCGCCCAGGTACTCGGCCTGGATGTTGGCGGCCACCTGTTCCTCGCGCTGCTTCAGCCAGGAGCCGTCGGTGGTCTGCTTGTAGTGATCCTGCTCCTTTTCGAAGGCGTTTTCGTGCTCCTTTTCGATGGCCTCGTGCAGGGCCTCGAGGATGGCCTGGAAGTCGGCCTTCAGGCCGAGCGCCGCACCGATGCTGCCGCCGGTGCGGGCGGCGAGTTTTTCGAGCAGGGCGAGCAGCTTCTTCTCATGCGGCCCAAACTGGCGTACGCCCTCCGGCGGCAGCAGCGGGATCTCGATGACGCGCGAGCGGGTCGTGGTCAGCAGCGCCTTGGGATTGTGGGTGAGCAGGAGAAACAGCGTGCCGGCCGGCGGCTCCTCAAGCGTGCGCAGGAAGGCGTTCTGGGCGGCGTCGTTCATGCGTTCGGCATCGGCGACAATGCCGGCCTTGAGCCGGTTGTCCGAACACATCTGGAAGTGATGCATGAAGTGACGCATCGAGTTCGGGTCGTTGTTGTCGTCGCCCACGACAATGCGCCGGCTCTTGCCCTCGGGCCGCAGCACGTAGAGGCCATCGCGCTGGAAATCCTCCATCCGGTGCTTGGGCTGGTCGCTGACCAGGCGCAGCACGCGCAGGGCGAAGCCTTCCAGATCGGTCGCGCGCGGACCCGTGATCAGGTAGGCGTGGCCAAGGCGGCCGAGGCCGTGGGCGCGCGCGATCAGGTCGAGGGCGTGGTCAGGCTTGAAGGGCATGGCTTTGCACGAGATTCCAGATGTCGGCGTGAACCGCCTCCGGGGATTGACCGGCCTGCAGGACGCGGATGCGCTGCGGTTCGGCGCGGGCGAGTTCCAGGTAACCGGCGCGCACCTTGTCGAAGAACTCGGCCGGCTGGCTCTCCATGCGGTCGAGCGCGCGGCCGCTGCGTGCGATGCGCTCGCGGGCGGTAGCGTTGTCCATGTCGAGCAGCAGGGTGAGGTGGGGCAGGGTGCCGCCGATGGCAAAGGCATTGATGGCGCGCACGCTGTCGAGCGGCAGGCCGCGGGCGAAGCCCTGGTAAACGGTGGTCGAATCGAGGAAGCGGTCGAGGATGACGAAAACGCCGGCGGCCAGCAGGGGACGGATCTTCTCGCGGACGATCTGGGCGCGACTGGCGGCGAACAGCAGCAGCTCGGTTTCCGCGCACAGGCCGTCGCCCTCCTGGGCGTGCTGGAGCAGGTGGCGGATCTGCTCGCCGGCCGCCGTGCCGCCGGGTTCGCGCAGCACCTCGACGCGCCGGCCGGTCGCCTCCAGGCGCTCGCGCAGCAGGCGGATCTGCGTGGACTTGCCACAGCCTTCGGAGCCTTCGAAGGAGAGCAGGAAACCGGGGCTGGCCTGGGCGGTCACGGGTGGGAGCACGGGGTTGTCCTGTGTTTTAGCGCGAGCCGACCGGATGTCGAACAAAAGCAGTTTCGTTTTGGCCCCGGCACGCTACGTCTGGAAGTCATGTCCAGCACGTCCCCCCTCCAGTTCGCCGGGCGCGACTCGAAAGAGAGCGTCGAGCAAGGTTTGGCCTTTGCCCCGAAGTTCGACGAGCACGGCCTCATCCCGGCCATGGCGGTGGATGCCGACACCGGGGCGCCGCTCATGCTCGCCTACATGAATGCCGAGTCCCTGCGCCAGACCCTGCAGCTCGGCCAGGCCGTGTACTACAGCCGCAGCCGCCAGCAACTCTGGCACAAAGGCGCCACCAGCGGCGAGTTCCAGGAAATCGTCGAGATTTCGACCGACTGCGACCAGGACGCCCTCGTCCTGCGCGTGCACCAGCGCGGCGGCGGCTGCTGTCACACCAAGCGCAGCACCTGCTTCTACCGCCGCATCGACGGCACCGCCGAGGACGGTACCGTGCGACTGGCGATGAAGTAGGCGCGGGCCCTCCGTCGCTCTGTCGCCTCGTCCGGTCTCCACCGGAAACCCACAAGGTCCGCCGATGCGCAGATGGGGTGTGGCGACTCACCGGCCCAGAGCGAGCAGGCTGACACCAAGCTCGCGCCCAGGGGCTGCGGCGTCGAAAAGAGCGTCCCAGGCGTCGAACCCTACGCAAAAGAGGCGGGAATGGCGCTGGATGCTCGCAAAACCGGCAGTTGCGAGCGGTGGGCAGCCAGATCCATGATATTCTCTTTGAAGCGATGAACCGGAATCCTCACCCCATCGACCCGAAGGTCGCCATCGGTCATGTGCATCTCAAGGTCGCCGACCTGGAGCGTGCGCTGGGTTTTTACTGTGGCGTGCTGGGTTTTCAGCTGACCCAACGCTATGGTCCCGGCGCCGCCTTTGTTTCGGCGGGTGGCTACCACCATCACATCGGGCTCAACACCTGGGAGAGCCTGGGCGGCTCGCCACCGCCGGCCGGCAGCACGGGGCTTTTCCATCTGGCGATTCTCTATCCGACCCGGGCGGCGCTCGCCGATGCGCTGCGGCGCCTGAGGCAGGCGGGCATTGCCCTCGATGGTGCCAGCGATCACGGCGTCAGCGAGGCGCTCTACCTGCGCGATCCCGACCAGAACGGCGTTGAACTGTACTGGGATCGTCCCCAGGCCAACTGGCCGCGCACACCCGAGGGCGATCTGGC
Organism: uncultured Prosthecobacter sp.; assembly: GCA_947523045.1. Classification (GTDB taxonomy): domain Bacteria; phylum Verrucomicrobiota; class Verrucomicrobiia; order Verrucomicrobiales; family Verrucomicrobiaceae; genus Prosthecobacter. The sequence goes on along the minus strand of CANNUR010000008.1, from coordinate 8,203 downwards.
GATGCACACCCGGCCGCTCGACCTGCAATCGCTGCTGAGCGAGGTGTAACCGTGCTGGAGGAGCCGATGGCCATCTCAGCGTGGATTGACAGCGCCTCGGCGGCGAGCCCCGACGGGCGTTATAGCGCCGTCTATGACCGCTCCCTTGGACGCGTGAGGTCATCCGGGGGTGCGGCTTGGGGGCGGGGGCTTCTTGCCTGCCATGCGCTCCAAGCCTGCCTTTGCGTGTGACAAAACGCCCGTTTGCCATCGGGGGGAAAGCTGCTAGTCTCTGCGCCCCCCTCCCCCTGTTCCCTCATGACGCCCCCCTCCAAGATCCGCAACATCGCCATCATCGCGCACGTCGACCATGGCAAGACCACACTTGTCGACTCGCTGCTGCGTGCCAGCGGCAACTTCCGCGAAAACCAGGCCATCGCCGAGCGCGCCATGGACAGCATGGACCTTGAACGGGAGAAGGGCATCACCATCAAGGCCAAGAACACCTCGGTCCACTGGAACGACCACATCATCAACATCGTCGACACCCCCGGTCACGCCGACTTCGGCGGCGAGGTCGAGCGCGTCATGAAGATGGTCGACGGGGTCATGCTGGTGGTGGATGCCTACGAGGGGCCGCAGGCGCAGACGCGTTTCGTGCTGAAGAAGGCGCTGCAGCAGGGGCTGAAGCCGATCGTGCTCATCAACAAGATGGACCGTCCGCACATCGAGCCGCACGCGGTGCATGACAAGGTGCTCGAGCTGTTCCTGGAACTGGAGGCCACCGAGGACCAGTTCAACGCCTCCTTCGTGTATGGCAGCGCCCGCGCCGGCTGGGTCACCGACAAGGCCGACGGCGAGCCGCATGAGATGACCTTCCTGCTGGAGCAGATCGTCAAGCACATCCCGGCGCCGGTTGCCGATCCGAATGGCAGCTTTGAGATGCTGGTCTCCAACATCGACTGGGACAATTTTGTCGGCCGTGTCGCCATCGGCAAGGTCACCCGTGGTTCAGTCAAGATGGGCGATCGTGTCTGGCTGCTCGGCAAGACCCCCGACGAGAAGCCCAAGCCGGTCAAGGTCACCAAGGTGTTCCAGTACACCACCCTCACCACCAGCGACAGCGTCGAGGGCGGCGCCGGCGACATCGTCGGCATCAGCGGCTTTGAAGACGTCGACATCGGCCAGACCGTCACCGGCGCACCGGACGCACCGGCCCTGCCGTTCGTGGCGATCGACCCGCCGACCATTGTCATGCAGTTCGCCGTCAACGACGGTCCGCTGGCCGGTCGCGAGGGCGATCATGTCACCTCGCGCAAGATCCGGGACCGCCTCGACCGCGAGCAGAAGATGAACGTCACCATCAGCGTGTCCGACACCGACACCGCCGGCATCTTCAACGTCAGCGCCCGCGGCGCCATGCAGATCGCCGTGCTGGTCGAGCAGATGCGCCGCGAGGGCTTTGAAGTCCTGCTGTCGCGCCCGATGGTCATCACCCAGAAGATCGACGACGTGCTCTGCGAGCCGTATGAGACCCTGTACGTCGACGTGCCGGACGACTACCTCGGCGGCGTCATGAAGAGCATCTCCGAGCGCAAGGGCAAGATCGAGGACATGAACGCCCACAACGGCCGCACCAGCCTGCAGGCCTACGTGCCGACCCGCGGCCTGATCGGCTTCGAGTTCGAACTGATGAACCTGACCAGCGGTCACGGCATTCACAGCCACCTGTTCCGCGAGTACGCCCCGCACGCCGGCCACATGCAGACCCGCAGCACCGGCACCCTGGTGAGCAGCGAGGGCGGCGAGGCCACGGCCTACGCGCTCGACACCATCCAGGAGCGCGGCAAGCTCTTTGTCACCGCCGGCGACCAGGTCTATGAAGGCATGATCGTGGGCGAAAACCCGCGCACCGATGACCTGCCGGTCAATCCGACGCGCAGCAAGCAGCTCACCAACTTCCGCGCCTCGGGTAGCGACAAGGGCATCCAGCTCACCCCGCCGATCCTGTTCAGCCTGGAGCGCGCCATCGAGTACATCGCCAACGATGAACTCGTCGAGGCGACGCCGAAGAGCATCCGCCTGCGCAAGCGCATCCTCGATTCCAATGTCCGCCTGCGCGAGCGCAAGCGCATCGAGGCCGAGCTCGAGGCGGCGAGCTGAGGGCAGGGGCGGGACCGCCCCGCAACGGAAGCTTCCAACGGCATGACGAATCCCTACCGGCATTGCAGCCGCTGCGGCGGTTCCGATCTGCCGGCGGCAGGGCCGCGCGAGTTCGTCTGCCGCGCCTGCGGGTACCGACACTTCATCACGCCGTTTCCGGCGGCGGTGGCCCTCGTGCGCGACGGGGCGGGTCGCTTGCTGGTGTGTCGCCGCGCCCATGAACCCGGGCTCGGGCGCTGGAGCCTGCCGGGCGGGGTGATTGAGCCGGGCGAGACCGGCGAACAGGCCGCGGCGCGTGAGATGGCCGAAGAAACCGGGCTGGCGTTGGCTCCTTCGGCCTTCCGGCACCTGGCGACGCTGCCGAACGACTACTGGTTTCAGGACTACCTCTGGCCGACGCTCGACCTCTTTTACCTGGCGCAGGTCGAGGGCTCGCCGATGACTCGCCCTGATCCGGAGGAGGTGGCGGAGATCGTCTGGCTGGCACCGGAGGAAGCGCTGGCGCTCGACTTCGCCTTTGCCTCGAACCGCCGGGCGGTGGAGTTGCTCCGCCAAGCCTGAGGGCACAAAAAAGCCCGGACCGGCGAACCGGCCCGGGCGTGGGGATGGGTGAGACTCAACCAAGCTCGCTGATGCGCACCGGCTTGCCGCCGAGCTCGGCGCTGCGGTCGGAGGCGAAGATGACCTCGAAGCTGCGCAGCGACTCGGGGAAGCTGGTCAGCGGCATGTCCTTGCCTTCGTCGAGGGCGTCGAAGAAGGCCTGGAACTGATGCTGGTAGGGGTGGTCGTTGACGTCGCCGGAATCGAGCATCGACATCGACAGGCTGCCCCAGGCTTTCTTGTCGGTCTTGATCTTGTTCGAGTGCAGCTTGTTGTCGAGCAGGCTGCCTTGGCTGCCGACGAGGTGGGTGTGGAAGTAGTAGGGCTGCAGGCAGTCGACGACGGCGGCGGTCTTGCCGACGGCGCCGTTCTTGAACTTCACCAGCGTGACGCTGGTGGTGTCGTACTCGTAGGGGGCGAAGATCTCGCTCTTCGACTTCGTGCTGAAGCTGGTGACGCTTTCGACCTCGCCGCCCATGACCATGAGCAGGGCGTCAAGCGCGTGGCAGCCGGCGGTGAGCAGGGCGCTGCCGCCGTCCTTCTTGCCGATGTTCCAGCGGAACTGGCCGTACCACGGGCCGATGCCGTGGTAGTAGTCGACCTCACCATAATGGAGGTCGCCAAGCAGGCCCTGGTCGATGATGGCCTTGGTCGACTGAAACTGGCCGGAGAAGCGGCACTCGAAGCAGACGCAGCCCTTGACGCCGTTGGCGGCGGCGGCGGCGGCGATTTCGCGCACTTCCTGCAGCGAGTTGGCCATCGGCTTCTCCAGGATGATGTGCTTCTTGGCGTTGGCGGCGGCGACCGCCTGATTGCGGTGCTGGCTCGGGTAGCTGGTGATGTCGACGACGTGGATGTCCGGGTCGGCGAGCATGGCATCGACGTCCTGGTAGGCCTTGATGGTGCCGCCGTGCTTGGCGCTGAGTTCCGCACTGTCGAGCGGGCGCGAGGAGTAGATGGCGGTGACCTGGGCCTGCTTGGTGGCGTTGATGGCTTCAATGTGGGCGGTGGCCGCCCAGCCGTAACCGATGATACCGACGTTGTATTTTTTGCTCATGGGGTAAGACAAGGAAGAAGGGAAAAGGAAGAAGGGAAAAGAGGGATTAGAGGACGAACTTGGTGACGCCGGGCAGGGGCATGGGTGTGGGCTGGAAGCTGTCGCCCCACTTCAGCGTGTCGGGGGCGAGGTCCTGCTTGCAGTCGAGCATCTGTTGCCAGGTGATGAGCTGGCCAGTGTAGGCGGCCTCGCGGCCCATGATGCCGACCAGGGTGGAGAGCATCATGCGGTCGCCGTCATTGATGACCTCGCCCTTGCGGATGGCGTTGAACAGGGCCTCATGCTCGAGGTCGTACATGTTCTTTTCCTCGCCGCGGAAGCGCCAGCGCTTGGGGCCGTCGATGAACGGGGCGCCGCCCTTGCCGATGACGAGCACGCCCTTTTCACCGCGGATGATGTCCTGGTTGTTGCCCTGGCAGCCCTTGATTTGGCGTGAGGCCATGTTGCAGATGACACCGTTCTCCCACTCGTAGGCGGCGTGGAAGTGATCGAAGATGTTGCCGCCCTCGGCGGGGATCTGGCGGCCGCCGGTGCCGATGCAGGATTGCGGCGGCTTGTCGCCCATGGCCCAGCAGATCTTGTCGACGCTGTGCACGGCCTGCTCGACGAGGCTGTCACCGCTGAGCCAGGAGAAGTTGTACCAGTTGCGCACCTGCCATTCGACGTCGCTCATCTCCGGTGTGCGGGCGCTGGCCGGCGGCATCGGCTTGACCGGGCCGGTGTGGTACGTGGAGTAGACGCTGGTGATCTTGCCGATGTCGCCGCCGAGGGCGCGACCGAAGGCTTCCTGACGCGAGGGGCTGTAGCGCCAGCAGAAGCCGGCGACGATGTTGATCTTCTTTTCCTTGGCCTTGTTCACCGCGGCCATGGCGAGGTGATAGCCGATGGTGTCGACGGCCATGGGTTTTTCGGCAAAGATGTGCTTGCCGGCATCGACCGCGGCCATGAGGTGCATGGGACGGAAGCCGGGCGGGCTGGCAAGCAGGACGACGTCGACGCCGCAGTCGATCAGCTTCTGATAGGCATCGAGGCCGATGAACTGCTTGTCCGGCTTGACGTCGACCCGGTCGGGGAACTTCTGCGTCAGGCTGCTGATGCTGCGCTCAATCTGGCCGGCGTCGACATCGGCCATGGCGACGAGTTTGCCGTTGTATTCCGCGCCGAGCGCCTGGGCTGCCGCGCCCGTGCCGCGCCCGCCGCAGCCGACCAGGCCGATGCGCAGGGTTTCCTGGGAATCCGCCTTCTGCTGGGCGCGCAGGGTGGTGGCGGCGGTGATCACGGCGGCACTGCCGGCGGTGCGGGAAAAGTCACGGCGGGTCATGGAAGACGGGGACATAGGAAGAGAGGAAATCGCCGGCACCATGGACGACCTTTCAGGCGCCCGCAAATCCCACCGCATCGTCCCGGCGATCAGTGCAGGAAACGGAACTCGGGTGTGGCCCACAGGGTTTGGATCAGCCGCGCCCAGGCGTCGCGCACCTGCTCGGGGCCGTCGTTGCCGGACACGGCGCCATCGAGATAATCGCGGGCCAGGGTCAGTTCCTGGACGTCGGGATCGCGGCTGAGGGCGAGTCGCCAGGCCGCGCGCAGGGCGCTATCGCGCGGGCCGTCCAGGGGCAGGCGGTCCGCGGCGGCGCGCGCCATCTCGATGACCTGCGGGTGGTTCATCAGGTACAGCGCCTGCGGGGCGATGGTGCTGGTGGTACGCTGGGCGAGCGGCTGGTTGATGTCGGCAAAGTCGAAGACCTCGAACAGCGGGTGGCGAACGTTGCGGAAGGCGGCGGTGTAGACGCTGCGGCGGCGGTCGTTGAAGGGGTGATTGTACTCGAGGTTCTGCACGCCGGTGTCGTTGGAGTCGACCGCCTTGGCGTCGGCGACGTTGGGGCCGCCCCAGGGGGTCTCCAGGGTGCCGGCACCGGCGAGCATGGCGTCGCGCAGGCATTCAGCGTCGAGGCGCTTGCGGTTCATGTGCGCGAGCAGGCGGTTGTCGGGATCGCTCTCGGCGGCCGGTCCCTCGCTGCTCATGCGGTAGGTGCGGCTCATGACGAGTTCCTTGACCAGGCGCTTGAGGTTCCAGCCCTCCTCCATGAAGCGCACGGCGAGGTCGTCGAGCAGTTGCGGATGCGAGGGCGCCTCGCCGGTGACGCCAAAGTTGTCGCTGCTGCGCACGAGGCCGGTGCCGAACAGACACTGCCAGACGCGGTTGACGAAGACGCGGGCGGTGAGCGGCTGATCGCGGGCGGTCAGCCATTCGGCGAGCTGCAGGCGACCGCTCTGGTCGGCGGGGATGGCCGGGGCCGGTCCCTTGAGGGCGGCCTGGATGAAGCCGCGCGGCACCGGCGCGCCGAGGTTGCGGATGCTGCCGCGGATGTGCACGCGCGCGTCCTCGGGCTGGCTGTCTTCGCTGACCGACATCACTTCCGCGCGGCTGGGGCCGGTCTTCTCGGTTTCCGTGATCTGCTGCTGCACCTCGGCGAGGCGGGCCTTGACGCGCTTTTCGGCGTCGCCGGCCTTGCCGGTCGCCAGCGCCGGCGTGGCGTTGACGCCCTCGGCCAGGAACTGCACGGCGTCGATCGTGACGACGCCGTCGGCGCCGGCATTGGTGATCTGCACAAAGCCCTGGCCGTTCGCCTCAAAGCGCCAGGTGCCGAGGCTGGCAAACTGCAGGCCCTCCATCTCGGCGGTGGTCTCGGAGAAGAACACAGTTTCCTCGCCGTCGGCATGCAGGATATCGGCCTGCACGCGACCGGCGCGGTCGGGGCCGCCGATGAAGGCGACGCGCACCTCGTAGCGGCCGGGGGCGGGGATCTTCGGCGTGAAGCTGATCGTGCGCTCCGCGTCGTCGCCCGTCTTGTCATGCACATAGCCCTCACCAATGAAGGGTTTCACCAGCACCGAGGTCTTCCATTCGCCGACCTTCTGAGCCTGTGCGTCATCCACCACCACTCCGGGCAGATCGGCCGTGGCGATGCGCGTTTGCCGGCGCAGGCTGGCGCCGCCGAGGTCGCGCAGTTCATTCTTGAGCTTCGCCTGTTCGGCCCTGAGCTCCGCCAGTCGCTTTTCCTTGGCCTGCACCTGTGCCTCCAACTCGCCGTCGTAGGGCAGGGGGGTGTCGATCCAGTGGGCGACGTTGTCCGTGTAGTTTTTCAGGGTCTGCGTACTGCGCAGGATGCCGGCCAGGGCATAGTAATCGCGCGTCGAGATCGGGTCGAACTTGTGGTCGTGGCAGCGCGCGCAGCCGATCGTCATGCCGAGGAAGGACTTGCCAATTGTGTCGAGCTGCTCGTCGACGATGTCCATGCGCAGCATCTGCTTGTCCTGCTCCTCGTAGTTGGTCGGTCCGAGCGCGAGGAAGCCGGTGGCGGTGAGCTGGCGCCGTCGCTCGGCGCTGTCGCGGAAGGGCAGCAGGTCGCCGGCGACCATTTCGCGGATCATGCGGTCGACCGGCGCGTTGTCGCGCAGGCTTTCCAGCAGGTAATCGCGGAAGCGCCAGGCGTCCTTGAAGGGCAGGGAGCGACCGCCGCCGGAGGACTCGGCGAAGCGGGTCAGATCCATGAAGTGCGAGGTCCAGCGTTCCGCAAAGGCCGGACTGGCGAGCAGGCTGTCGACCAGGGCCTCGTAGCGGAGCTTGCCACTGGCAAGGCCCTCGACCTGCTCCTGGCTGGGGGGCAGGCCGGTGAGATCGAAGCTGAGGCGGCGCGTGAGCGCACGCGGATCGGCGTCGGGCGCGGGTTTCAGCCCCTTCTCCTCCAGCGTGGCGAGGATGAAATGATCGACAGGCCGTGCCGGCCAGTCGGTCTGCCGTACCGCCGGGGGCGGCTGAGCCACGGGCGGTTGGAAGGACCAGAAGCTGGCATCGACCTGGGGGGAGCCGGCGATGGTGGAGGCGGCGGGCACGTCCTCACGCGGATCATGGGCGCCGTCGGCGATCCAGGTGCGCAGGTCGGCGAGGTCGCGGTCGCTGAGCTTTTGCTTCGGCGGCATCTTCAGGTCGCGATCCTGGTAGCTGACGACCTTCCAGAGCAGGCTGGCATCTGGATCGCCGGGCACGAGGGTCGGGCCGGAATCGCCACCGCGCTGCCAGCCGCCCCGGTGGTCGAGGCGCAGGCCGCCCTTCTGCTTGTCGGCGCCATGGCATTCCGTGCAGTGCTCGACGAGCAGCGGCCGGATGCGCTTCTCGAAAAATTCCGCCTCGGCCGCGCCCACCACGGGGGTGGTCAGCAAAGCCAGACAGGTGGCGGGCAGAGAGGCGAGTTTGGACATGGGATCGGAAGGCTAACGGGCGCCCGCAAAAGGCTCTTTCACCTAGGCGACAGCGGGTTGGTCGGCAGGGCTTACGCATGAATAGCCGGTGAGATTATGGCGGTTAGAGGGGCTGGTCGCAAAGATTTGGCTGTACAAATG
>CANNUR010000007.1 GCA_947523045.1 uncultured Prosthecobacter sp. | reverse complement strand
CCCTTCGACCGCGTGATCGTCGCCACCGGCCACGCCTTCCCCGATGAGGACGAGGCTACCCACAGCTATTTTCCCAGTCCCTGGTCCGGACTGATCGAGGCCGACATTCCTGCCGTGCGGGTCGGCATCATTGGCACGGCCGGCACGATCCGCAGCAGCGCCTATCAGTATGCGCTGGCGATGCGCCGGCCGGACCTGCGCATTCATGCGGTGGCGACGCCCTTGCTGGTGCCGTTCATTGAGGAGGGTTGGACCGAGCATCCGGCCCTGAAGGCGGTGCTCCGGGAGTACCTCGGCCCGCTGCTGGACAAGGGCATCGACACCCTGGTGCTCGGCTGCACGCACTACCCTCTGCTGGTGCCGCAGTTGCGCAAGCTGCTCGGCCGCAAGGTGCGGCTGGTCGACAGCGCCAGCACCTGTGCCGTGCGGGTGGCGGAGTTGCTGCACGAGCAGGGGCTGCTGCGCACGGCACGCGCCAAGCCGGCCCTGGAAATCTACCTGACCGACCTCTCCGAGCAGGCCGAGGCCATGGTGCGGCGTTTCCTTGGCGCCGCGGCCGGCCGGGTGCAAAAGGCTGTGCTTTGATGTCCTGGCATTCCGGTGGCGGCGGCGGTGCAGGTGGTGCATGATGGCGTCATGCCGGCTCGCGCCCCCCTGTTTCTCGCCTTCCGCTACCTGCGGCCGCGGCGTTCCTTTGTTTCGGTCATCACCGTCATTTCGGTCCTGGGAATCGCCGTGGGCGTGCTCATGATGGTCGTGGTGCGCGCGGTCATGTTGGGTTTTGAAGCGGATTTCCGCGCCACGCTGATGGGCGCCGAGCCGCATGTCCTGCTGGCCGCAGGTGCGCAGGCGCCGGCCGAACCGGACTGGCGCGCCGTGCTGGAACGCGTGCGCAGCCTGCCGGAGACCGTTTCGGCCGCGCCCTACGCGGGCGGCATGCTGTACTTGGCGGCGGGCGACCGCCAGACCGGCGCGCAGACCTTTGGACTGGATCCGGTTGGGGCGCAGCCGGTGCTGGCGAAGCTGGCGCGGCACCTGCTCGGCGGCGACCTGAAGCTCGCGCCGGGCACGATCGTGCTGCCGGACTACCAGGCCGGCGAACTCGGGGTGGATGTGGGCGATGAGATCAGCGTTTATGCCGGCAGCAACGTGCGCGAGTACAGCCGCGCCAACGAGGAGGCCGATGAGGGGCGCCGCCGCGCCATCCTGGAGGCGATTCGCCTCAACCCCCAGACCCTGAAGGTGGCCGGCATCCTGCGCTCCGAGACCGGTGGCTACAATGCCTACGTCAGTCTCGAGACCGGACGTCGTTTGTTCCGTCTCGAGGGACAGGCCGTCAGCGGCCTGGCGGTCGAACTGGCCGAACCCGAGGTGGCGACCGCCTTTCGCGACCTGCTGCAGCCGTCGCTGTCCGGCTGGCAGTGGACACTGTGGACCGACGCCGGCGAGGCTCGGCTGGCGGCGATGCGCAACGAGCAGACCATGATGCAGTTTGTGCTGTCCATCATCGCCCTAGTCGCCGCCTTTTCGGTGATGAACACGACGATCACCGTCACCACCCAGAAGCGGCGCGAGATCGGGGTGCTCGCCGCGCTCGGCTGCCGGCGCGGCCAGATCCTCGGCATCTTCCTCAACCAGGCCGGGGTGGTGGGCCTGCTCGGCACCGGGCTCGGCCTGGGCGGCAGCCTGCTGGTGCTGTGGCTGCGCGATGACCTGCGCGCCCTGCTGGCCGCCGCCACCGGGGGGCAGGTGCACGCGGTTGAGGGGGTTTTCCTGTCCACCATCCCGGCGCTGCTGCGCCCCGGGGATGTGGCGGTGACCTGCCTGACCTCGCTCGGCCTCTGCCTGCTGGCCGGGTTGATCCCCGCCTGGTTCGCCGCCCGCGTCGATCCGGCGGTGGCGCTGCGCGACTGAGGCCAGGGCGGCGCGGAAGCGCTCTAACAAATCGCTTCCCCGGCCGTTGGAAATCCAGCAAAGTGAACACATGCCCGTCCAGCCTCATCCTGACGAAGCCGCCCTCCTGGTCCGCAGGGCGCTCGACCAGTATGAAAGCAGCCTCATCGCCTACACGGCGGGCATCCTCAATGGCGACCTCGAGCGCGCGCGCGAAGTGGTGCAGGACGCCATGCTCAAGCTTTACCTCACCGACCCCGAGCGGGTGCGCGAGAACCTCAAGGCCTGGCTGTTCACCGTCTGCCGCAACCGCGCGCTCGACATCCTGCGCAAGGACCAGCGCCTCGACCTCGGCAACGAGGACGCCCTCGGCCTGGCGGTCTCCTTCGAGCCCGACCCCGCTGAAAACGCCGACGTTCAGGAAATGCACGCCCGGCTCTGGCAGATGGTCGACCGCCTGCGCCCGAACCAGCGCGAGGTCATCCGCCTCAAATTCATGCACGACTGCTCCTACCAGGAGATCGCCAATGTCACCGGCCTCAGCATTGGCAACGTCGGCTTCATCATGCACACGGCCATCAAAAAACTGCGCGACCTGATGCGCCGCGATTTCGCCCCCCAATCCCCCCCTTCCTCATGAGCCAGCCCGCCCACGACCTGCCCGAACTCTCCGCCTATGCCCTCGGCGAACTCGACGCCGCCGAGGCGGCGCGCGTGCACCAGCTCATCCAGGACAGCCCGGCCGCCGCCTCCGAACTCGAGCAAATCGAGGCGGTGACCGATGCCCTGCGCCACGGCGCCCCGGTGCCGCAGGCGCGCCTGACCCCGGCTCAGCGCCACCTCATCCTGCGTCCCGCCTCTCTGCCCCGCCGCCTCGGCCCGCTGCAGCCGCGCCCCCTGCCGGCCCGCCGCCCCGCGCGCCTGCTGCCCTGGCTTGCCGGTCTCGCCCGCGTCGCCGCCGTGCTCACCGTGGCCGGTGCCGCCTATTACGCCGGTCGCCACCTGCCGCTGGCCAGTGATGGCGACCGCCTCGCGGAGGTGCCGCCCGCGACATTGACGCCTGCCGACGCAGCGCCAACCATCGAAGTGGTGCCCGCGCCGCAGGTGCCGGCCCCCCGACCCGAGATCGCCGTCGTTCTGCCCGAGCCCGCCACACCCGAGCCGGCAACCCCGGCACCCGTCGAAGAGACGCCGTCGCTGGCCTCGGCCCCGGCTGCTGCCGTAGCCCCGGCGAAGGTCGCCCAGGCTCCCGCGCTGGCCGTCGGTGCCCCCCCCGATGGCGCCAACCGCCCTGCCGCGCCGCCCGCCGCGCAGACCCGCCTGGCCTCCGACTTCGCCTTCGTCAATGCCAGCCGCACTCCGCAGGACCAATTTGCCCTGCGCCCGGCCGACATCCGGCCGGCGCCGCCGAAACCCGCCCCCGGCAGCAACTTCGCCTCACCGGCGCCGCGCAACGCGCCGGCCCCGGCGCGTGAAACCGCCAAGCCCCGCACGCCCGAGCTCTACATCCATTCCTGGAAGGCCGAGGTCGCCTCCTGCCCATGGAATCCCGCCCACCGCCTGCTGCGCGTGGTCATCCAGCTGCCGGCCGACCAGCCCGCCGCCACCCGCCCCTTCACCTACCCCCTGCAGGTCAGCTTTGATCCCACCAACGTGCGTGAATACCGCCAGCTCGGTGAACGCCATCTGCCGGCTGCAGAACAGCGCCGAGCCGGCACCCACAGCGTTTGGTACGAGTTTGAGCCCAACGGCCGCCTCGAGGGCAGCAAGACCATCGCCACGGTCACCCTGCCGCAGGTCCGCTTCACCACCCAGACCGTCGGCCCCTTCGACGGCAGCAAGCTGCTCGTCCAGGACCGCGGCCTCGACTGGCGCCAGGCGCGCACCGACTTCGTCTTCGACAGCGCCGTCGTCGGTTTCGGCCTGCTGCTGCGCGGCGCCGCCGCCGGCTCCGACCTGAATCACGAACTCGTGCTCAGCCTCGCTGAACAGTGCCTGGAGAGCGACAGCAGCGGTGAACGCCGCCGCTTCGTCCGCCAGGTGCGCGAGGCCCAGGCGGCGGCGGGGCTCTAAGACAGCGCGCGGATCCACGCAGTGCACGAACCTGCTAGAACCTTTTTGCTCGGGACTGGTGCGCAGCCACCGCCCCAGAGCGAGTGACCTTCGGCACGCTCGACCCCGAGGCGCGAATCCGACCGATCCTGCTTGCTTTGAGTCTCAATTAGGCCATGTTGAGACTCAACATGGACGCGCGCATCAAAGAGCGGCTCGAGGCCCATTTGCAGGCCACCGGGCTGCGCCACACCCGCCAGCGGGAAACCATCGTCGAGGCGGCCTTCGCCACCGACGATCACTTCAACGCCGACGAATTGCTCGACAAGGCGCGCCGGCTCGATCGCACGATCTCGCGCGCGACGGTCTATCGCACCCTGCAGCTGCTGGTCGACTGTGACCTGCTGCGTGTCGTCGATCTCGGTCGCGACCAGACCTATTACGACCCGAACTTCCTCGACAAGCCGCAGCACAACCACCTCATCTGTCTCGACTGCGACCGCGTTGTCGAGTTCGAGGACGAGCACAGCGCCCTGCTGCACGACTGCATCACCCGCCGTCTCGGCTTCCAGCCGCAGATGAAGTCGATGCGCATTGAGGCGCGCTGCGACGAGCTGGCCAATACCGGCCACTGCAAGTTCAAGGACGAGCGCGACAAGGCCCTGGCGCGCTGAGTCCGCCCTGCGGGGTTGCATCCGCGCGGAATGCCGCTAGGCTCCGCGCCCCCGATTATGTGGAAAGGACGTTTTGCCCAGGAAACCAGCCGCCTCGTGCAGGCTTATGGAGAGTCCGTGTCCTTCGACTGGAGACTCTTTGCCCACGACATTCGCGGCTCGATCGCCCATTCCAAGGGCCTGCTCAAGGCCGGCATCCTGACCGCCGAGGAGCAGTCGGCCATCGAGCGCGGCCTGCTCGAGATCCGGGCCGAGATTGAACACGGCGACTTCGAGTTCAAGCAGGAGCTCGAGGACGTGCACATGAACATCGAGGCCGAGCTGACCCGGCGCATCGGTCCGGCCGGTGCCAAGCTGCACACGGCGCGCAGCCGCAACGACCAGGTCGCCACCGATGTGCGCCTGTACACCCGCGACGCGGTTGATGCCGTCACCGCCCGCATTCGCGACCTGCAGCGCGCCCTTGTCGAGGCCGCCGAACGCGCCGGCCAGGCCGTCGTGCCCGGCTACACCCACCTGCAGCGCGGCCAGCCCGTGCTCTTCGCCCACCACCTGCTCGCCTACGTGGAGATGCTTGAGCGCGACGCCGAACGGCTCGCCGACGCGCGCCGCCGCATCGATGTCATGCCGCTCGGTTCCGGCGCCCTGGCGGGATCGACGATCCTCATCGACCGCGAGTACGTCGCCCGCCAGCTCGGCTTCGCCGCCGTCACCCAGAACAGCATGGACGCGGTGAGCGACCGCGATTTCGCCGTCGAGACGGTCTTCGCCATCGCCCTGTGCGGCGTGCATCTGTCGCGCCTGAGCGAGGACGTCATCCTCTGGTGCAGCGCCGAGTTCGGCTTTGTCACCCTCAGCGATGCCCACACGACCGGCTCCTCGCTGATGCCGCAGAAGAAGAATCCCGACGTGGCCGAGCTGACCCGCGGCAAGTCCGGTCGCCTGGTCGGCAACCTGATGGCGCTGCTGACCCTGCTCAAGGGCCTGCCGATGACCTACAACCGCGACATGCAGGAGGACAAGGAACCCTTGTTCGACTCGCTCGACACGATCCAGGCCGCGCTGGAGGTGTTTGCCGAGATGATCGCCGGCATGGAGGTCAATGCCGCGCGCACGCGCGCCGCCACTGCCGACCCGATGCTGCTGGCCACCGACCTCGCCGATTACCTGGTCAAGCACGGTGTGCCCTTCCGTCAGGCTCACGAGGTCATCGGCAAGCTGGTCGCCCATTCGCTGGCGGCAAAGGTCGCCTTTGCCGACATCCCACTGGCGACCTACCGCGAGTTTTCGCCGGCCTTCGAGGCGGACCTGTTCGACTGCCTCAACCTCGAGACCGCCCTGGCCGCACGCCAGGCGGTGGGCGCTCCGTCGCCGGCCAACGTCGCCGCGCAGCTCGCCCGCTGGAAGGAGGCGCTGTCGGCATGACACGGGCGGCGACCGCATGTCCCGAGTTTCCGCTCTTCCGCCCCGGGGCGGGGGAGGACTGGCAGCTGGTCTCCAGCGAGCGCCGCTTTGCCCACGAGCATGTCAGCGTCGATGAAAACCGCTACCTGACGCCGAGCCGGCGCGAGCCGGTGCCCTGGCTGGTGGTCGAACGCAAGGCCGCCGTGGCGATTGCACCGGTGACCGCGGACGGTCGCTACGTGCTCATCGCCCAGGAACGCCTGCCGGTGCGCCAGACCCTGTGGGAGTTTCCCGCCGGGCAGATCGATCTGCCGGTCTCTGAAATCACCCCGGCCCTGATCGCCGAGACCGCCCTGCGCGAACTGCGCGAGGAAGCCGGCTGCGAATTCGCCGAGGGCGGCGCGCTTGAACCGCTCGGCTGGTTCCTGCCCTCGCAAGGTTTCACCGACGAACACGTTTACCTCTTTCGAGCGGAGCCCGTGTGCGTCGCCAGCCGTCCGGAACCGGATGGAAGCGAGCACATCAGCGACGTGCGCCTGGTCAGCCCGGGAGAACTGCGGAGGATGATCGCTGCCCATGAGATCACCACCGCCCTGACGCTGGCCCTGTTCGCGCGGATGGCGGCCAAGGGATCTCTTTGAGAGCAGCTCACCCTTTTCCCCTGAATTCGCACCATGTGGCAAGGCATCCTCAACAAAGTCTTCAAAGTCCGCGAGAAGGTCGCGCTCAACCTCGGCAAGGAGGATGAGGAAAAGCCCTTCCTCGAGCACCTCGATGACCTGCGCACCATGCTCGTGCGCATCGGCACGACGCTGCTGGTCTCGGTGATCCTGACCTTCTTCTTTTACCAGGAACTGTTCCGCGGCATCCAATACCCGCTGATCCTTGCCGGTCTCGCCAAGGACTACGAAAGCGCTCAGAAGCTGCTGCAGAACATCGATATCGCCGGCCCCTTCATGATGGCCATCAATGTCTCGCTCATTGCCGGCGTCATCCTGTCCTTCCCCCTGCTGCTCATCTTCCTGCTGCAGTTCATCCTGCCCGGCCTGCGCACGAACGAGAAGAAGGTGCTGTTCCCGGCCATCGCCATCGGCACCGGCCTCTTCCTCACCGGCTGCACCTTCGCCTACTGGGTCGTGCTGCCGCGCGCCCTGGAATTCTTCGACCAGTTCGCCGCCTCGGTCGGCTCGCGCCAGGACTGGACGCTGTCGAATTACATCACCTTCAGCACCCGCTTCATCCTCGTCTTCGGCATCGCCTTCGAGCTGCCGGTCATCGTCATGGCCCTGGTGAAGCTCGACTTCCTGAACTACAAGCTCATGAAGTCCACCTGGCGGCACGCCCTCGTCGTTATCACGCTGTTTGCCGCCATCGTCACGCCGACCCCCGACGTCCTGACCCTCATGCTCATGTCGGGACCCCTCTACGTCCTGTACGCCATCTGCGTCGTGCTCGCCTACTTCATGGAGAAGAAGGACCGCGAGGCCTACCCCGAGTACTACGCCCAGATCGAGAAGGACGAGAAGGAGCTCGACACCGAGGTCAAGGACGACTGGGACAACGAGAACTACAACCCCTGGTTCTCCGAGGACAAGGACGACGAGGAGGATGAGTATCCCAAGCCCAAGGCGACGCCCTCGGCGCCGCCACCCGAGGTCGAGCGCGCCCAGAACACCGTGCCCATGAGCCCCGAGCCGGCCGATGACGATGAACCCACCTGGGAAGACCAGGGTTCCTCCGTGCCCGACGAGGACGATGAACCCTTCGTCAGTGGTCGCCCTGCGGACACACCGCCAACCGAGAAGACCACCGAGGAACTCGCCCGCGAGGACGAGCAGCGCGGCGGCCATCCGCCGGCCTGAGGCCCGGTCAGGCCAGATCGAGCACGATCTTTCCCGCCCGGCCGCTCTCCTGGGCGAGCTGGATGGCGCGGCGGAAGTCGGCCATCGGCACGATGTCGGCGACCGGCTGCAGCAGCTCGCCGTGGGCGACGAGTTTGGCGAGCGGGTCGAGCACCTCGAACAACTCGGCCGTGCCGGCCTGCTCGAACCAGCGGGTGATCCACAGGCCGCGCAGGCTGAGGTCCTTGAAAATGAGGAACTTGTTCGGCACCTTCAGGCTGCGACGGCTCATCGCGCCGTAGGTGACGAGGCTGCCTTCGGGCGACAGCAGGTCCATCAGGCGGATGGCACTGTCGCCTCCGACCGCGTTCGCTGCCAGGCGCAGTTCCATCCCCTGCAGATGCTCCTTCGCTGCGGCGAGGCCGGCTTCGTCGTCGAGGAAAACGGCATCGCCGCCGAGCGCGCGCAACTCGTCGATCAACTCGGGTCGGCGCACGAAGCTGGCGGTCTTCAGGCCGAAGTGGCGGGCGAGCTGGATGACGGTGCGACCCACACCCGAGTTGCCGGCATTCTGGACGATCCAGTCACCTTCGGCGAGCGGCACAAACCCCTTGAGCAGGCGCCAAGCGGTGACCGGATTGATGCGCAGCATGGAGGCCTGGACGCGGTCGATGCCCGCCGGCAGCTTGGCAAAGAAGTGCTCCGCGGCGGTCATGTGGCGGGTCCAGCAACCGGCGCCGAGCAGGGGGATGACAACGTCACCCGGTGCGAGGGAGGTGACCGCCGGGCCGGTTTCGACGACCTCGCCGCAGCCCTCGTGGCCGGGGATGGCCGGCGGATGCGCGGGGCGACCGTAGGTGCCCTCGATGAAATTGAGGTCGGCCGGATTGATTGGCGCGTAGCGCATGTGCACGCGCACGTCGTGGGCGCCGAGCGGGGGCAGGGGACGCTCAATCAGTTCCAGGACCTCGGCGGGGTTGCCGGTGGCGGCGAAGGACAGGCAGCGGGACATGGCGGTAGGAATGGCACGGATTCTGCCTCCCTGCCAGCCCGTCTTGGGGGCGGTGCCGGTGTGATGAAGCGTTGCGCTTTGCCGGGAATGCCCTAGGATGAAAAATTGGCGTCCCGGATGCGTTCCGGGACGCGTTGCCTGTTTGCGAAGCCCATGACCTCCATCCAGCCTGCCACCCTGCGCGCCGCCGGCGCTCTCTGTGCCCTGTTGGCGGTGTTGCCCTGTGCCGCGCGTGCCGACGTCAGCGCCGGCAGTGAAAAGAAGGGCTTCATCGGCCGGTTGTTTGGCGGCAAGAAGGACGAGGCACCGCCCCCGGTGGAAACGCCGCCACCGGCCGCCGAGCCCAAGCCCGGCCCGCCGGCCAAGGTGACGACCAAGTCCAAGTCGACCGCCAAGGCCCCGGCGAAGTCGACCCCGGCGAAAAAGACCTCCCCCAAGCCGGCGGCCACCGCCAAGAGTGAGCCGAAGAAGAGCGAGGCAAAACCCGCGGAGTCGAAGACGGCGCCAGCCAAGCCTGAACCCAAGAAGGAGGCAGCCAAACCGGTGGTGCAGTCCGAGCCGCCCAAGGCGGAGACGAAACCGGCCGAAGCCGCCAAGCCGGCCGTCAAGGTCGCCGGCAGCGGAGCCCAGGACCGCGGGGAAATTCGTCCTCCGCCTCCGCCGGCGCCATTGCCACCGGCAGCCTCCCAGAGTGGCGGCTGGCAGATCGTCAAGATCAACGGCCGCGACTACATCACCGGCGAGAGCCTGCACCAGTTCTACCGCTTCAGTTCCTACAAGGTTGAGGGCAAGCACGTCTGGCTGCGCTCGAACAACCTCATCCTCAAAGGAACCATCGGCAGCCAGGAACTGCTCATCAACAACATCAAGTTCATCCTCAGCTACCCGGTCCAGGAGTATGCCGGTCGCGCGCTGTTCTCGCGCATCGACCTCTGCAAGCTGA
Organism: uncultured Prosthecobacter sp.; assembly: GCA_947523045.1. GTDB lineage: Bacteria > Verrucomicrobiota > Verrucomicrobiia > Verrucomicrobiales > Verrucomicrobiaceae > Prosthecobacter. The sequence continues at coordinate 20,216 of CANNUR010000007.1, read as the reverse complement.
TCGACCCGGTGCTGCGTCCCACCCACATCAGCGACGCGGTGCCCTTCGACACGGTTGTGGTCGACGCCGGTCATGGCGGTCACGACGCCGGCGCGCGCGGCGTCTATGGCTACGAAAAGGATTTTGCCCTGCTCATGGCCCGTGCGGTGCGCGACGCGCTGCAGGCGCGTGGATTCAAGGTCATCATGACCCGCGACACCGACACCTTCATCACCCTGAGCGGACGTGTCGCGGTCGCCAACCGCACGCCCAACAGCATCTTCCTGAGTCTGCACTTCAACGCCGGCGGCAGCCAGGCCACCGGCATCGAAACCTTCGCGCTGACCCCGCAGGGCAGTTCGGCCAGCCTCGAGCGCGGCGGCGGGTACAATGCCAATGGCCTCACCGGCAACGCCCATGATTCGGCCAACATCGCCCTCGCCACCGCCGTGCATGCCATGGTCATCAGCAAGTTCCGCTTCGTCGACCGCGGCATCAAGCGCGCCCAGTGGAGCGTGCTCACCGGTTGCAAGCGTCCGGGCATCCTCTTCGAAGGCGGCTTCGTCACCAACCCCAACGAATGCCGCCTGGTCGCCTCGGATACCTACCGCAAGTCGGTCTCCTCGGCGATTGCCGACGCCATTGTCAACTACCGAACCGCCCTGCGCGGTGCCCTGACCCGCCGTCAGTGAGTTGACTCGGCTGACAGCCTGGGCCGGGCCACGCCGTAGTAGTGGCTCATCATGAACGCCCGCGCCCTGCTCCTCCTGTTTCCGGCCTGCCTGCCCGCCGCCGATCTGCCACCGGACAAGGGCAACGAATTGCCGGCCAGCGCGGCCCGGTCTGCGGTCATTGAGGGCGTTTTTCCCGCACGCGAGGTCAAGGCCACCCTGCCCGAGGGCCACCAACTGGAGGTCGCCGCCGCCGCCCCGCTGGTCACCCACCCCATCATGGGCTGCGTCGACAACCGCTGGCGGTTGTTCATCGGCGACGCCGTCGGCGTCAACTGGAACCAGGCCCAGCTGGAGGCCAATCCGCCCAACCGCATCCTGATGCTGGAAGACAGCAATGCCGATGGCATCTACGACCGCAGCACGGTCTTTGCCGACAAGATGACCTTTCCCCAAGGCGCCTGCTGGCATGCCGGCAGCCTCTATGTGGCCAGCCCGCCCGGTATCTGGAAGCTGACCGACACCACCGGCGACGGCGTCGCCGACCAGCGCGAGATGATTGTCGGCGGCTTCGAGTACACCGGCAATGCCGCCGATGTGCATGGCCCCAAATTGCATCCGAATGGCCGGCTGTACTGGTGCCACGGCCGCAAGGGCCACAAGGTCGTGCAGAAGGACGGCAGCCTGGTCCATGAGGGCAAGGCCAGCGGCATCTGGTCCTGCAAGCCCGATGGCAGCGACGTCCAGTGGCACGCGCTTGGCTGTGCCGACAACCCGACCGGCCTTGATTTCACCCCCGAGGGCGACCTCGTCGGCACCTGCAACCTCTACTACAGCAATCCGCGCGGCGACACCCTCATGCACTGGCTCTACGGCGGCGTTTACGAGCGCGCCGACCAGATGCAGGTCATCGCCGACCTGCCGCGCACGCTCGAGAAGATGCCGGTCGTGCACAACTTCGGCCATGTCGCCGTCAGCGGCTGCGCCTTCTGGCGCTCGCAGCCGGGTTCACCACTGATGGTGACGCATTTCAACACCCAGCGACTCGTGCGCATGGACCTAAGCCGCGACGGCTCCAGCTATCGCGCCACCGAGAGCGAGTTTCTCAAGATCCATGACCCGGATGTGCATCTCACCGATGTCATCGAGGATCGCGACGGCTCGCTGCTGGTGCTCGACACCGGCGGCTGGTTCCGCATTGGCTGCCCAAGTGGGTTGATGGCCAAACCCGACGTGCTCGGCGCGGTCTACCGCGTCCGCCCCGCGCAGCCCGGCAAGGCGACCGTTGCCCGTGCAGCCGTGGCGCCGGCAGCGACGGCGAAGTCCGTGCTTGCCGATTTGAAGTCGCCCGACCCGCACACGCGCCGGCACGCCCTCGAAAGCATCGCCCGCGATCTGTCGCGTGCCGAGAAACCCTCGGCGGATCTCGCCAAGCTCGGTGCCGCCGTGCGCGGGATGATGGCGGCGCCGCTGGATCCGCCGCTCGAACACGCCCTGTTGCTCGCCGCGCAAAGCCTCAACGTCCAGGCGGTCAGCCTCGACGCCTTGCGTGCGGAAAAGAACCCGGTCGCCCTGCGCCGCTTGCTGGTCAGCTTCGTGCCCGATGACGCGGCGGCGCACAATGAACACATGCGCCTCGCCATTCGCCAGCTCGATGCCGCCGACGCCGATCTCGCCCGCACGGCCCTCGGCGTGGTCGTGCAACACCCGGATGCCGATGCCTGGGTCGCCCCCGAGTTGCAGGCCTGGCTCGGCAAGCCGCTGACCCCGGCGCGTTTGCGGGCGATCGAGGGCTTTTGCGCGGCCCAACTCGCCGGTCCGGCGACGCGCGAACTGCTGGCCGGTCTGCTGGCCGCCGCCGATGCCGAATCCCGTCGCGCCGCCTTGCGCGTGCTTGCCGCCCAGCCTTCGGTCGAAGCCCACGAGGCCTGGCTGCCACCGCTGGCGGCCCTGCTGGCCGAGCCGGGCGAAGTGGGGCTGACCGCGGTGCTCGAGGCCGTCAAGCGTCTCAAGGCGCATCCGTTTGACGCCCCCCTGCAGGCGCTGGCCGATGATGCGACACGGGCGCTGCCGCTGCGTTTGAAGGCGCTCGATGCCATGAAGGGGCTGAAGTTTTCCACCGACACCCTGGCCTTGCTGCGGGGCGTGGTGGCTGATGCCGCCGCCTCGCCCGCCGCGCGCATCCAGGCGGCCGGCATGCTTGCTGCGGCACCGCTGCAGCCCGAGCAGCAGGCCGGCCTGGCACCCTTGTTCGCCAGCGCCGGACCGGTGGAACTGGAGAAGTTGCTGCCGCTCGCGCGCCGTGCCAAGGAACCGGCCGCCCGTGCCTATGCCGAGGCGCTGGCTCGCAATCCCGCCATCGCCAGCCAGCAGGAAAGCAGTTATCGCACGGTCTTCAGCGGCCATCCGCCGGAGATTTTCGAAGCGGTCGTGTTGCCCGCCTACGTCCGTGCCGGCGAGGTGCTGGAGGCCAAGAAACGCCAACTGCCCGAGCTCGCGGCCAAGGCCGCCGCGCAGGGCCGGCCGGTCGAGGGCAAAAAAGCCTTCGAACAGGGCAAGGGCACCTGCCTCGCCTGCCACCAGATCGGCGGCGTCGGTCGCGCACTCGGGCCGGATCTGTCGAAGATCGGCGCCATCCGCACCGAGCGCGACCTCATCGAAAGCATCGTCTTTCCCAGTGCCAGCCTGGCGCGCGACTACGAGACGCATCTTTTGGAGATGGCCGATGGCCGCACGGTCATGGGTGTCATCAAGGGCCACTCCGCCGAGGGGCTGCGCGTCATGGACGTCGCCGGACAGGAGCAGGATCTGCCGCACGGTCTGATCAGCGCCAGCACCCAGCTGCCCGCCAGCCTGATGCCGTTGGGTCTGGATCAAACGATGCCGGAGCAGGAACTGCTCGATCTGGTGGCCTGGCTGCGCAGCCTGCGCTGAGGGTTTGGGTTAAGGGATTTTCTTGGGTCATCCTTGCATTCCTCTTGTCAGCGCCGGCAAGCTGGGGCAGGGGATCGGCATGACCCGCGCCGAGGCCCTGCTTGCCCTCAACCTGATCCCGCAGATCGGGCCGGTGCGGGCGCGACGCCTGATCGCCGCCTGTGGCGGTCCGGAGCAGGTACTGACGGCCCGTGCCAGTGATCTCGCCGGGCTGGAGGGTGTCAGCCCGGCGCTCGCTCAAGCCGTGGCCGGGTGGCAGGCACAGACCGATCTTGAAGGCGAGTTGGCGAAGATTCGCGCGCGCGGTCTGACCGTGCTGACCGAGGACGATCCCCTTTACCCGCCGCTGCTCCGAGGCATTCACGATGCCCCCCTCGTGCTCTACGTCTGGGGGCGGTTGGCGGCCCGCGATCACCGGGCCATCGGGATCGTCGGCAGCCGGCGCGCTACCCTGTATGGTCTCAACGCCGCCAAGCGTCTCAGCTACCAGATCGCCTACGCCGGCTACACCGTCATCAGCGGCCTCGCCCGTGGCATCGACACCGCCGCCCACGAGGCCGCCCTGGCCGCCCAGGGGCGCACGGTGGCGGTCATCGGCTCCGGACTGGGGCGACTCTACCCGCCGGAAAATCAGGCGCTGGCCGAGCGCATCGCCGAGAACGGCGCGGTCATCAGCGAGTATCCGGTCGATCGTGTGGCCGACAAGCAGACCTTCCCCTATCGCAACCGCATCGTCGCCGGCTGGTGCACCGGACTGCTGGTCGCCGAGGCCCCCGAACGCAGTGGCGCCCTCATCACCGCCCAGCAGGCGGTGGAGCAGGGACGCACCGTCTACGCCGTGCCGGGACCGATCGACAAACCCGGCTCGGCGGGTTGCAACCGCCTCATCCAGCAGGGAGCGAAGCTGGTCATGGATGGCGCCGACATCCTCGAGGACCTCGGCGAATTGCTGCCAGCCGCAGCGTCGGTCGCCAGCCCACCTGCCGCCGTTTCGCCCGCCGCCCTCAGTCTCGACGAGCAGATCCTGCTCAGAGCCTTCGGCGATGCCGAGGTTCACATCGACTCCCTGATCCGCGACTCCGGCCTGACCGCCGCCACCGTCAACGTCTGCCTCATGCGCCTTGAGATGAAGCGCCTCATTCGTCCTCTGCCCGGCCGCCACTACGTTCGCAGTGCCTCCGGCTGAGGATGTGCCCCGTGTAAATGCGTCTTTTCAAACCTCCTTCCGCATTGATCCGCCGGAATCGGCACGGGTTCTAACAGCCATTCAAAGATGGCATTGCCCGGCAGGATGCGGCTGTGGCATGTTTCTTCCGTTCCCGCCATGAACCACCTCACCCGCTCCCCTGCCGGGGTGTCCTTCTTTGGACGCCACTTCTACCTGCTTGCCTCGCTGACCGCGGTGTCAGCTGCTCTCGGGCGCATCGAGTCGGTCAATGCGTGGTATGCCGGCACCTGGCTGGAGCAGACCTTCAGCGCCTTCCTGACCAAGAACCTGCTCGGTCTGCTGCTCCTGGGGCTGCGCAGCCTGTCGCTGTGCAGCCTCGATAAGCCTTTTGCGGTGGCCTGGCTGGTCATGCTGTTGGGCAGTCTGGCTTTCTCGCTGAGTGCCCGCACCCAAGCCTGGCAGAGTGTGGCGAACTGGCTTCTCGGTTGAGTCCGCGCACCCGCGACTCACTCCTGCAGTCCCAGCCCCGCGCGCAGACCGCGCAGGGCAGGCGTGCGCACGGCCTCGCCGTGACCCGCGACCTTGAGCCGCTCATCGGCGGCCTGAACCAGGGTTTGCAGATCGTCGTGACGGCGTGCCTCGGCGAGCGCCGCAAGCAGGCGACGGCCGAGCGCGTCGAGGGCGGGTCTGACCTCGCCGGCGAGATCGGGCAGCGGGGCGTGGTGCGTGGGACTATCCGCGTGGGCTTTCAGCCAGGCGTGCTGGGCCTGCTTGGCGGCCTCCATCTGATCGGCGAAAAAGGCGCGCACCACGCCAGCCGGCAATCCGGCGGCGCTGCCTTCACGGGTCATGGCATCGAGCAGGGCAGCTTCGCGCGGGGCGTCTTCGATGGGCAGGCGGCGCGCCTGCTTGTAGCGCGCCACCTCGTCCATCCAGGCCAGGCGTTCGACCAGCAGCGAGGGCAGGTCGTCGCGCGGTGCAGTGGCGCAGGCGACCAGAAAAAAAGCGAGGAGGACTCGCAGGGCGCTCATGTGTGGTGAGGCATCAGGGCTGATTCTGCGCAGGTGGTTCAGCAGCCGGCGGCGGTGTTGTCGGTCGCGGTTTCGGGATCGCCGGTTTTGCACCGGGGATAAAACCGCGGTCGGCGCGATTGCCGGACCACACGTTGTTCGGCTGCTTGAAGGGGCGGGGTGAGCGATTGTTCTTTTTCTGACTGCGCATGGCGGGCAAACCCATCATGCGCGTGCCGCTGCGCCGGCCAAGCGAAATTCTTCAGCGCGCCAGATCGACAAACACCAGGTGGGAGGGATTGCCGACCGGCACGAACTGGCCGGTGAAATCGAGTCGGCCACTGGCCTTGTCGACGCGGAACACCGTGACGTGATCGGCGCGCTGGTTGCACACATAGAGAAAGCCGCCGCCGGGTGCGAAGCTGAAACTGCGCGGGTAGTTGCCGCGCGTCCACTCATCGGCCACGTGGCTCAGCGTGCCGTCGTCGCCGACGGTGAAGATGCCGATGCTGTCGTGCAGGCGGTTGCCGGCATACACGAAACGGCCGTCGGGTGAGACGAGGATTTCCGAGCAGAAATTGCTGCCGGCATAACCGGGCGGCAGGCTGGAGATCGTCTGGCGGGCGATGAGCTTGCCGGCGGCGTAATCGAAGAACACGACGGTCGAGCCCTCCTCCTGGATCGAGTAGAACCAGCGGCCGTTCGGGTGGAAGGCAAAGTGGCGCGGGCCGTCGCCGGGCGGCAGGCTCACCCAGGCGGGCTCGTGCGGAGTCAGGCGACCTTGGTCGGAGTCGAAGCGCCAGACGTAAATACGGTCGAGGCCGAGATCGACATGCAGGACAAATTCGCCGTCCGGGGCGGCTTCGATCATGTGGGCGTGGGTGCGGTCGTGGCCGCTGAAGGCAAAGCTGCCGGGCGGGGCATTCTTGGCGCGGGTCGGCCCGATCTCACCGGCGTCGACCTGCACGTCGCTGGCCTCGCCGAGCCGGCCATCGGCGAGCACCGGCAGCACGGCGACCGAGCCGCCGAAGTAGTTGGCCACCAGCAGGAAGCGCCCCGAGGGATGCACACTGACATAGGTCGGCCCGGCACCGCCGGAGCGGACCGTGTTGAGCAGGGTCAGCGCGCCGCTGGCGCGGTCGATGGCAAAGGCGCTGATGGTGCCCTCGCCGGCCGCGTTGGCTCGGTCGGTCTCGTTGGCGGAGTAGAGGCGGGTGCCTTGGGCATTGACCGCGAGGCAGCTCGGGCTGGTGCCCTGTTCGAGCACACCCGCCGGAGTCAGGGCGCCGCTGCCGCGGTCGACCCGGAACAGGTGAATGCCACGGCCATTGCCTGGCGGCAGGTCAACCTGAGTGGGGAGCACGTCCTGAAGAGGGGAGGAGAAGGTGCCGACATAGGCCATGAGCGGCGCCTCTCCGGCGTACACGTTCGGCAGCAGGGCCGCGCCGGCGAGCAGGGAGGTGGTGCGGAGCAGGGAACGGCGCGAAAGGGGAGTGGGCATGGGCAGCAGGCTACGCGTTCGCCGGCGGGGTTGTTGCAGGAGGGCGGTTGGGCCTGGCGGTGCTGAAGAATCGATGGGTGCGCCGGAAAGCACTGGCCAATGGGGCCGTCCGGCGTTAATCACCGGCATGAGGCTCGAACAGGGACAGATCTGGCGCAAGGGCGACGACCATTACCGCATCGTCACCTGGGCGCGGATGTCGATCGAGTACAAGCATCTCAAGGATCCGGCGAGTCGTGAAGGTACACTTCACACCGTGAGCAAAAAAGAGTTCTGCCGCCTGCTCAAGGGAGCGGAGCTGGTGCTGCCGGAGGCGGGGTTGTCATTGGAGGGGGAAGGTCAATCTGACTGAGGCACGCTGGCGGCATCGCAGGCCGGATTTCAGTCATGGACGGACATTCTCGGCTGCTGTTCTTTTCCTGAAGATTCACTGTCGCCAACCGTCGGAACGTGGCAGGGAACGGCATGCAGGTGGAACGACTCAAGTATGTCATCTGGGCGGCGGACATGGGCCGGGCGCTCGACTTTTATGCGCGTGTTTTTGACGCGGAAGTCCTCAAGCACAGCGAGGTCATCAGTGAGGTCGCTGTCGGTGGGGGTGTCATTGGCATTCATGGCGGTGGCGAGGGCCGGCGCACCTGGACCGGCCTCAGCTTTCAGGTGGCGGATGTGGTTGCCGGGGCGCGCGAGGTGGTCGAGGCCGGCGGGAGCCTGCTGCGTGAACCGCAACCCGAGGCTGATGAGCCGCCGCACCTGGCCATGTGCGCCGATCCGGAAGGCAACGAGTTCATGCTGACGCGCCGGCGCGCGCGCTGAGAACAGAGAACAAACTTCTCCCTCCGGGGTCACTGCCCCCGCCTACAGTTTTCCGCTCAATACCGCGTGATCGTCTCGTGCAGGTTGAGCACGACGCGGCAGAGGCTGGTCCAGGCGGCGAGTTCGGCGGGGTCGCCCTGGGGCAGGGGACGCAGGCCGGTGGCGAGCAGTTTTTGGGCATCGCCCGGCACGGCGCGCCAAGCCTGGCGTTGGCCGTCGAGGAAGCTCAGCAGGCTGTCGGTCTCCTTGGGCGTGGGCGGTCGCGCCAGGCTGCGCAGGAAGACTTGGTCCAAACGCTCGGCATCGCTGCCGGCGGGCAGGCTTTCGGCAAAGGCCCGGGCGGCCTCGACGAAGGTCGGGTCGTTGAGCAGGGTCAGGGCCTGCTGGGGCGTGTTGGAGACGGTGCGGGCGGCCGTGCATTCGTCGCGCGCGGGTGCATCGAAGTTGGCGAGCATCGGGTGCAGGAAGGTGCGCTGCCAGTGCATGTACAAGCCGCGCCGCCACTGGCGGTCGTCGGTGTGCGGCAGGTAGTCGCGACTCGGGAACTGCAGGTTGTCGTAGTAACCCGGCGGCTGGTAGGGTTTGACGCTGGGTCCGCCGATCTCGGGGTTGAGCAGGCCGGCGGCGAAGAGTGCATTGTCGCGCACAAACTCGGCATCGAGCCGGCGTGGATTCTGAAAGGCGAGGCGACGGTTGTCGGGATCCTTCTCGCGCAGATCGGGGCGGGCGCGGCTGTCCTGCAGGTAGGTGGCGCTGGTGGCCAGCAGGCGCATGAGGTGCTGAACATCCCAGCCGCTGTCGCGGAATTCGCAGGCGAGCCAGTCGAGCAGTTCCGGATGGCTGGGGGTTTCGCCCTGAGCGCCGAGATCGTCGACCGCGCTCGACAGTCCCTGGCCGAAGAACTGTTTCCAGAGGCGGTTGACGAAGGTGCGGGCGGTGAGCGGGTTGTCGGCCGAGGTGAGCCAGCGGGCGAGGTCGAGACGGGTCTGCCTTGGGGCGCCAGGTTGCAGGGAAGCGGTCAAAAATTCCGGCGGCGCGGGCTGCAGCAGTTCGCCGCTTTCATCCATCCAGTTGCCACGCGGCAGAGCGCGCACGGGCATGGGTTCCTTCAGGGCCACCGTCACCTGCGTCCACGCGCGGCCTTCGCGACAGGCGAGCGCTTCCTTTTCCAGGGCGGCCCAGACGGCGCGGGCGCCGCGGTCCTGGCCCGATTGCGCCAGCCAGAGTTGGGCGAGGCGGGCGTCGGGCTTATCCAGATCGGGTTTCGCGAACAGCGATGCTAGGGCGGAGAGATCCTGCAGAGGACGCAGCGGCGCGAGGGGGCTGACAGCCACTCGCACACGGCCGGCGCCGTGGCCGTTGAGGCGCACGGTCAACACCGCACCTGGAACCAGATCCACCGGTTGCTCCAGCAGCCAGACCGCGGTGTGGGGTTGGTCGGCCTGGGTGGCGGAGGTTTTCCAACCGCCCTGAAGGCCGAGGATTTCCTCGGTGCCGGCATAGCGCGGGGTGTGGCGGTTCGCCTCGGCGTGGCGGATGGCCGGATTGAGTTCGCCGGCCGTGCCGGGCTGGCGAATGCGGAAGCTGGGATTCAGGCTGAGGCCCTCGGCCTTGCCGCCGCGCTCGATGCGGTTGGCATGCAGCGGGTCCGGCAGCAGTTCGAGGCGGATGGCCGCGACCCGGGTGTTGCCGGGGCGTAGGGTCAGCACCGTGTCCTGCAGGGGGGCGCCCTCAAGTCGGACGCTGCCGTCCTCGAGTACAACGGCCTTGGCGGTGGCCGTGTTTTTCGCGGGCACCTTGCCGCCCTTGGCGGCTGCGGTCGTCACTTCGGGCTGGGCCACCTGCCAGCCGGTGGGACTGGCCTCAAGCAGCTCACGCGTGCGGTGCAGCCAAGTTTGCAGTGACGTGCGGCGGGCGGTGTCCACGACCGCGTTGCGCCAGGCGGCGAGGGCGCTGTCGGCCATGCGCTGGTGCAGGCGCTGCAGGCGTGTGCGCAGGTAGGGACTGTCGACCTCGATCTCGGGCGGGAAGGGGTGGTCGTTGGTCCAGCCTTTCAGCTCCTCGTTCGGTGTGTAGCCGTAGCTCGCGTACACGCCGAACTGCTTGATGTCGGCAAAGTAGGCCGACAGCGCGTAGAAGTCGCGCATCGTGAAGGGATCGAACTTGTGGTCGTGGCATTCGGCGCAGCCGAGCGTGGCGCCGAGCCAGGTGCCGCCGACGGTGCGCACTCGGTCGGCCTGGTACTTGGCTAGGTATTCCTTCGGCTGCGCGCCGCCCTCGCGGGTCATCATGTTGAGGCGGTTGAAGCCGGTGGCGACGAGTTGCTCGGTCGTCGGCTTGGGCAGCAGGTCGCCGGCGAGCTGTTCGAGGGTGAACTGATCGAAGCGCTTGTTCGTATTGAAGGCGGCGATGACGTAGTCGCGATAGGGAAAGATGCGCTGGTTCTGATCGCCATGAAAACCGACCGTGTCGGCGAAGCGGGCGACGTCGAGCCACCACACCGCCCAGCGTTCGCCGAAGTGGGGCGAGGCGAACAGGCGGCTGATCAGGCTTTCGACGGCGGCGGCTGGATCGCGCTTGTGCTCGGCGAGGAAGCGATCGACCTCGCGCGGCGCGGGTGGCAGGCCGGTGAGGTCGAGGCTGAGACGGCGCGCCAACGTGCGCGGATCGGCGGGCGCAGAGAGGTCGGCGCCGAGTTCGGCGAGCTTGGCACGCACGAAGGCATCGATCGGGTGGCCATCGCTTGGAGGCGTCGGCCGAACCAGCGGCGTGTAGGCCCAGTGCGGTTCATAGGGCGCGCCCTGGCGGATCCATTCGGTGAGCAGCTTCTTTTGAACGTCGCTGAGGGGTTTCTTGAACTCCGGCGGCGGCATGAGGTCGTCCTCATCCTCGGTGTGCAGGCGTTCGAACAGCAGGCTGGCCTCGGGATCGCCTGGGACGAGCGCCTTCGCTTCGAGGGCCGCCTCGCGCACATCGAGCCGCAAATCGGCCTCGCGGTGGTTCTTGTCGGGACCGTGGCAGGCGAAACAGTGGTCGCTGAGAATGGGCCGGATGTCGCGGTTGTAGCGCAGTTCGCCTGACGCGGCGACCGCGGTCGCGGCGGCGAGGCTGCAGGAAAAGAGAACGGTGGGGATGCGGGGCATCGGTCGCTTGAGGGGCTGGGAAAAGATACGTCCGCCGCGGCCTGAAGTTCGCAGCCGGCGGCTCAACCCTGGCTCGGGTGGAACTGGATGGCGGCGATTTTTTCCGCCATGTCATGACTGGCGCAGAAGGCCACCTCGGCGGCGGCGGCGCGGCTGATGCGGGCGCGCAGCGACACGACCTCGCCGAGGCTGAGGCCGTCGACGAAGGCTTCGACCGGCCGGCGCACGGGATCGAGGCTGCGGATTTCCACGGTGCTGTCGATCGACAGCAGGGCGCTGCGCCAGTGGGCGGGTTCCATGACGTTGGAACCGACCAGCAGCCAGGCGGGGGTGTCAGCGAGCAGTGGGCTGGCGCCCATGCTGCGGGCGTAGGCGGTGGAACCGGCGGCGGTGGCGACGAGGGCGCCGTCGCTGATCAGCTTGGGCAGGCGCGGGATGCCGTTGACGCGGACTTCCAGCCAGGCGCTCTGGCTGGTGGAACGTTCCAGCCAGGCATCGTTGAAGCCATAGGCCGTGTGCATGCTGCCGTCGCGGCCCTCGGCCTCAAGGTAGAGCATGGGCAGTTGGCGCAGGATGACATCAGCCGGCGGGAAGGCGTGACCGAAGACCTGCTCGGGCGCATTCATGAGGAAGCCCAAGTGACCGGCGTTGATGCCAAAGAAGGGGCGACGCTCGCGCCAGTGCTCGCGGATGGCACGCAGCATGGTGCCGTCGCCGCCGAGCACGCTGACGAAGTCCGCCTCGGCCAGGGGTCGATCCGCCGGCAGGCGGGTGCGCCAGTCGGCGGCGCGTGGGTTGTTGGGATCGGCGTGGACGTGGAAGGGCAGGCCGTCCAGGCTGGCGCGGGCCCAGGCACCCGGGTTGGGGGCGCGGTAGAGGCCGTAGCGCTGCAGGTAGGCATGGGCGCGCGGGGTGAGCAGGGTCGAGACATCGGCGCCCTGGCCGAGCTGTTCGCGGATGCAGGTACTCGAACCGGTCTCGGCGAGTTCGAAGACACGCGCCTGCGGCGGCAGGTCGGCGGGATCGAGCCGGAAACCGGGGCGGGTGAGCACGGCAAAACGCGCCTCGTTCCAGAGCTGCGCGCCCTTTTCCCAGGTGCGCTGGATGGCGGATGCACCGGCGGCACCGCCAGCGACGAGGTCGGCGCCGACGACATGCCAGAGTTCGCCCTCGCCCGACAGGCGGGATTGCAGCTCGTGGTTGCGGCTGAAGCGGTCGAGTTCGAGGTCGGAGAGGTCGATATTGACCCCGGGCAGGCCGCCGAAGGTGAGGTCGGCGAGGGCGGCGCGGTACACCGGAGGCACCGAGTTGGTGACCGCCTTGTCGGGCCGTGGGCCGCAGGGCAGAACGCGCACCTCCTCGAACTCAGTGGCCAGTCGCTGGGCGATGGCGCGGTGGTGCAGGCCGGGAGGGTTGAAGCTGCCTCCGAAGATGGCGATGCGCTTGGGCATGGGGATCGGTCCGGGCAGGTGGCGCTCAGGCCGGCGCGCAGGGCGGCCTCACTGGCTGCCGCCGCGGCCGGAGGGGTTCGGGTCGATGTCGAGCGGCAGGTTCACCTGCGGGAAATCCTTGAGGGTGAGCGAGAGCAGCAGGCCGTATTCGTTCAGGCCGCGGCGGTTGTCGCGGACCATGCCGCCGACCGAGACCATCCAGCTCGTCAGGTCGCGGGTGAGGCTGTAGCTCTGGAACTCCATGGTGCCGTCATCCATTTCGAAGATCTGGTTCATGGCGAAGCCCCAGGTGTCGGTCACCCGGGTATAGAGACGGGTGAAAATGAGGTTGGAATCGCGGAAGTAGGGGTTCTCGTTGACGTACTGGTGGCCAAGAGTGAGCTGCACCGACTTGGCGGGCATGAAGGTGATGCCCTGGTTGAGTTCGGTGAAGCTGCCGGTGTCGCCAAGGATGGGCAGCTGCATGTCCATCCAGAAGTTCACCCAGGGCACCGGCCGGAAGAACAGTTCGTTGTACAGGTTGGAGATGTCGCGGTCGAACTCGGGGTCGCGGGCGAAGAAGTCGACGTAGGTGTTGAGCCCGGCCCAGGCGAAGGTTTGGGTCGGCTCGGTGGTGGCCGAGGTGAAGACGCCGCGTGCCTCATTGGTGTAGTCGCGGCGGGTCTGCAGCAGGTTGCGCATGCCGACGCGGGCGATGTTCCACGAGCGCAGGTCGTCGACGGCGGTGAACATCGGCACGTCGATCGAGCGCGGGCGGGTCGTCGGCGACAGGCGGTCGATCGACGGGAAATTCTTCGGCTGCGAGGAGTCGAGGTAGGAGAGGTTGAGGTAGGGCTGAACGACATGGCGCATGCCATCGAGACCCCACTCGGGCTTCTGGAAGTCGGGCCAGGATTTAACGAGCTTGAACGAGGCGTCCAAGCCGGCGTGGAAGATCGGGCGGGTGACGTTGTCGAGGTCGCTCGGGCTGCCGTCGATGCCGGCGTAGTGGCTGAAGCCGCCACCGAGGCGCGGCACCAGGTTGAGCCAGCCGAACAGGGTCTTCGGGTAGAGCAGCTCGTGGTAGGTATGAACGCGGTTGAAGCCGGCGCCGTCGATGCGGGCGCGCAGGAAGCGGGTGTCGCCGCCAAGCAACTGCACGCGGCGCAGTTCATCGCTGAGGAAACGCTCGTCCTCGTCGCCGAGTTCATCCTTGAGGATGCCCGCGCTGAAGGCGCCCTGGTGGTAGAGACCGGTGTTCCAGAGCGGCCGGCGGATGAAATCGATGGCGAGTTCAGGCAGTTTGGTGCCGACGGTGTAGAAGTCGTTGGCCTGGAACCGCGTCATCAGGGTGGCGACGTAGGAGTTGTCGGTGTGCACCAGCGAGACTTGGTTTTCCGGCTCCGGCGTCTGGCGGAAGTCGTTGAAGAAGAAGTCCTCGTAGAAATGGGCGTCGCTCAGCTTGTTGATATCGAAGTCCAGGTACCAGGTGCTCTTTTGCGGGCCGGGCAGGTAGATGCGGTGCTGGAAGTTGATGCGGTAGCGGTCCTCACTGACCGGGCCGCGCGGCACGCCGGTGCGGTTTTTCTGCGGATCGGAATCGTTCAGGTAGTAGAGCTTGAGCGTGCCGAAGTTGTCGCTGTTCTCGCGGTGGCGCAGCGACAGGAAATCGGCGCCGACGCCGACGCCGCGGTTGGAGCGCAGGTCGAGGCGGTACTTGGCGAGGGTGTGGTCGCCATGCAGCATGCCATACTGGTTGAGCAGGAAGGCGCCCCAGCGGCTTTGGTAACCGGGGGTGACGCGGTAACCGACCTCCTCGGTGAGGGGCTGCGACAGGTAGGGCAGGTAGAAGATCGGGGTGTCGCCGGCGAGCACGGTGACGCCGCGCATGACGATGCGGTCCTCGGGGTAGATCGTCAGGCTGCGCGCGCGCAGGCGGTAGTTCGGGTTGGCCAGGTCGTGGGTGGTGAAGGTGGTTTCACCGCCCTCGATGCGTTCGATGAACTTGGTGGCCGTCTCAAATTTCTCGGTTTGGTAGAAGAAGGTGCCGGTCTCGGTCGGCATCGAACTGCGCACGGCGTCGCCGGTGAGTTCGCCACTGTTGACGTTGTACAGGATGTTTTCGCCGCGGTAGATGACGCCGTCCTTCCAGATCACCACGCCGTCGCGGGCGACGACCTCGCCGGTGCTGGCATTGTAGCTGGCGCTGCCGCTGCGGATTTCCACGCCCTCGTAGCTGACCACCACCTCGCCCTTGGCGGTGGCGAGACCGGTCTCCGGATCGTAGGTGGTTTCCAGGCCCTCAATGTTGAGGTTGCTCGTCAGCGAGTCGAAAAAGGACTGGCCGTGCGCGTGCGCCGCCAGAAAGCAGGCGGCCAGCGCCAGCGCGACGCGGAGTCGTGGGAAAGTCATGATGCCGGGAGAGAGATGGGTTGCGACGGCCGGGCGACGGGCGTCCGGAGCGCCTCAAAACAGCTCATCCAATAGGCCAAGCGCCCGCGGGTGACAAGAAAAAGAGGGGGGAAAATCGGCCTGGGCGGAGGGGACTCTGCGGGGTCATTCCTCGTCGCTCTGGCCGCCCCGCCAGGGGCAGATGCCGCGGCGGCTGGGGGTTTCGACGAACTCCAGCAGGCGCAGGGCGGGACCGGACCACTCGCCGGCGCGGGCGGCGGCCACCGCCTGCCCGAGATTTTTGCCCGAGCAAAACAGCAGGCGGAACATCTGCTTGATGGCGGCGCGCTCGGCGCTGCCGAAACCCTGGCGACGCAGGCCAACGACGTTCAGGCCGGTGATCCGGTTGGTGCGCATGGCAGCGCAGAAGTGCGGGATGTCCTTGCCAAAGCTGCCGTTGCCTTGAATGACGCAGGAATCGCCGATGCGCAGGAACTGGTGAAACACGGCGCCGCCGCCGATGAAGCTGCGGTTGCCGACCTGCACATGCCCGGCCAGCAGGCAGGCGTTGGCGAGGATGTTGGCGTCGCCGAGCACGACGTCGTGGGCCAGGTGCGCGCCGACCATGAGGAAATTGCCGTCGCCCAGCCGGGTGGCCGAGCCGGGTTTGCTGCCGCGGTGGATGGTGACGTGCTCGCGCAGCACGTTGCGGTCGCCGAGCCAGACGGAGCTGTCGATGGCCGGGTCAAAGCCGAGGTCCTGGGGGGGCGTGCCGAGGATGGCGCCGCGGCCGATCTGGCAGCCGGTGCCGAGCCGGACCCTGCCGACGAGCTGGGCATGGGCCTCGATCCGGCAGCCGTCGCCGATCTCCGCCGGGCCGTCGATGATCGCGTAGGGGCCGACCTCGACGTCGCTGCCGAGCTGCGCGGAGGGGTGGATCAGGGCCGTGGGATGGATCATCGGGCCGCCATCCTCCGCAGAATCGCGCCGGGTTCAAGACGGAACGGCGGCGGCCGCGATGCGGAAAAATCTTGGCAGCGCCTTGCCATTCCTGTTTCATGTGCCAAATCCAGACTCCGATGTTCGAATCCTCCGGTACCCGCAAATTTCGTCGCGTTCTCCTCAAGCTCAGTGGCGAGGCCCTGCGGGAGCCCGGCAGCACCGACAACATTTCGCCGCCCATCGTCGAGGACATCGCCGCTCAGATCAAGGCGGCCCACCAGACCGGGCTGGAGATCGCCCTGGTCGTCGGTGGCGGCAATTTCTGGCGCGGTGTCAGCGCCAGCAACAAGGGCATGGAGCGCGCCACCGCCGATTACATGGGCATGCTGGCGACCGTGATGAACTCGCTCGCCGTGCAGTCGATGCTCGAGGCGATGGACGTGCCGACCCGGGTGCAGAGCGCCATCGAAATGAAGAACGTCGCCGAGCCCTTCATCCGCCGTGTCGCCACCCGCCACCTGGAGCTTGGCCGCGTCGTCATCTTCGCTGCCGGCACCGGCAATCCGTTCTTTTCGACCGACACCACCGCCGCCCTGCGCGCCTCGGAGATCGGCGCCGACTGCGTGTTCAAGGCGACCAAGGTCGACGGCATCTACGACAGCGACCCGGCGAAAAATCCGGCGGCGGTGCGCTTTGACCGCATCAGCTTCCACGAGTGTCTGACCCGCCAGCTCAAGGTGATGGACGCCACCGCCTTCTCGCTGTGCATGGAAAACAACATGCCGATCGTCGTCTTCAGCATGAACGAGCCCGGCAACATCCGCCGCGCCCTCACCGGTGAAACGCTCGGCACCCTGGTCAGCGCCGCTGGCGCCGCCTGAATCCGTTTTTCCCCGTGAGCCTGACTGTCGGCATCATCACCGTCTCCGACCGCGCCAGTCGCGGCGAGTACGACGACCTCGGCGGTCCCGCCCTGCGCGAGGCCTCGCTCCAGCGCGGCTGGCAGGTGGCGGCCGAGGCGGTGGTGCCCGACGACCTGGAGCGCATCCAGCAGGCCATTCGTTCCTTTGAAGCCCAGGGCTGCGGCCTGATCCTCACCACCGGCGGCACCGGCATCGCCGAGCGCGATGTCACCCCCGAGGCCGTGCGCGGCCTGATGCGGGTGGAGGTGCCCGGCTTTGGCGAGGCGATGCGCATGCGTTCGCTGGCCGCCACGCCCAACGCCATTCTCAGTCGCGGCCTCGCCGCGGTGGTTGGTCGCAGTTTGGTCGTCGCCCTGCCCGGCAAGCCGGCCGGGGCGGTGGAATGCCTCGGCCATGTCGAGGGTGCCATCCCGCATGCCGTGAAACTGGCGCAGCGGGTGCCGACGAGTTGCTGACCCCGCGCGACCGGCGTTTTTCTTTCCCGGAAAAACCGGGTTGTGTGTCGGTTGATTTCCCGCCTTGCCATCCCGCGGCCGGCTTTCTAAGCTCGCGCACTTTATGAAATCGCCCGCTGCCAAGAAGCTGTTCATCATGATGGTCCTGGAGTTCTTCATCTGGGGGGCCTGGCTGCCGCTGATCTGGGGGTACATGGGCAAGGACGGCCTCAACTTCACCGACCTGCAGATCACCTGGGTGGGCAGCGCCTTCGCCATCGCCTCGGTGCTCGGCATCTTCTTCAGCAACCAGTTTGCCGACCGCCACTTTGCCGCGGAGAAGTTCATGGCCTTCAGCCACCTCGTTGGCGGTCTCGCCATCCTCGGCATGTTCTGGGCGAAGGACTTCGCCACCTTCTTCAGCCTGATGCTGATCCACTCGCTGCTGTACGTGCCGACGATCTCGGTGTCGAACTCGATCGCCTTCACTCACCTCAAGGACGCGCAGAAGGAATTCGGTCTGGTGCGCATGGGCGGCACCATCGGCTGGATCCTCGCCGCCTGGCCGCTGTATTTCGTCTTGCAGGGCAAAAGCGGTGCCGAGGCCGTCGACGCCAGCCGCTTCATCTTCGTCATCTCCGGTGTCGCCTCGCTGGTGCTCGCCGTGTTCAGCCTCAGCCTGCCGCACACCCCGGCCCGACCGGCCGCCAAGGGCGAGGGCGGTTTTGCCTGGCTGAAGGCGGCGAAGTTCCTGAAGAAACCCTTCCTGCTGGTGCTCTTCATCGTCACCTTCATCGATTCCACCATTCACAACGGTTACTTCCTCATGGCTGGCGGGTTCCTCGGCAGCAAGGTCGTCGGCATCGCGCCGGAATGGATCATGCCGGTGATGAGCATCGGCCAGATCGCCGAAATCCTCACCATGGCCGTGCTCGGCTGGTTCCTGTCGAAGATGGGTTGGAAGACCACCATGATCCTCGGCATCCTCGGCCATGCCGCCCGCTTCGCGGTCTTCGCCTTCATGCCACAGAACCAGACGATGATCATCCTCGTCCAGGTCCTGCACGGCATCTGCTACGCCTTCTTCTTCGCCACCCTCTACATCTTCATTGATGCCGCCTTCCCGAAGGACGTGCGCTCCAGCGCCCAGGGCCTGTTCAACCTGCTCGTGCTCGGCCTGGGCGACCTCGCCGCCAAGTGGTTCTTCAT
The DNA here is from genome assembly GCA_947523045.1 of uncultured Prosthecobacter sp. Lineage (GTDB taxonomy): Bacteria > Verrucomicrobiota > Verrucomicrobiia > Verrucomicrobiales > Verrucomicrobiaceae > Prosthecobacter. The sequence goes on along the minus strand of CANNUR010000007.1, from coordinate 1,665 downwards.
CCCGCTGCAGGGCAGCCTGACCAGCGCCGACGGCGCGGTGAACTACAAGGAACTCTTCCTCTGGCCGACCGGCCTCTCCCTCGCTGCCGCCGTGCTGCTGCTGTTCGCCTTCTACCCGCCCAAGCAGCTCGCGCCGCCGGAAGAGGTGTCGCACTGACCGGCAACGCCGCCGAACCTGCATTTCCCAGTCATGAAGACCCGTCGCCACTTCCTCGCCGGCCTCGGCACGGCCGCCGCCGCCACCTGGACCCAGTCGCTGCGCGCCGCGCCGGACCCGAAGAAGGACGTGGTCATTGGCCATGGCGACTTCCGCTACAAGGTCGTCAAGGACTGGGTGGCGCCGGGGCAGGGGCGACATCACCCCATCCTCAACTGCCATGAGATGGTGCAGGTGAAGGATGGTCGCCTGTTCATGATCGGCGACCACTGGGACAATCAGATGCTCGTGTTCCAGCCCGACGGCACCATCGTCGATTCCTGGGGGTCGGTCTGGCCCGGCGGTCACGGCCTGACCCTGGCCGAGGAAAATGGCGAGGAGTTTTTGTTTGTCACCGACAGCGGTCTGTGGAAGTCGGGCAGCGGCGGCTACCGTCAGACCGGTCGCATCACCAAGATCGACCTCGCCGGTCGCGAGCTTTTTTCGATCAGTCACCCGATGAGCGTCGGCGCCTACGAGCCCGACATGACCTTCAATCCCACCGAAACCGCGGTTGCGCCGAACGGCGACATCTACGTGGTCGACGGCTACGGTTCCCAGTTCGTCCTGCGCTACGATGCGCGTGGCAAGTTCCTCCAGCGTTTCGGCGGCAAGGACGGTGTGCCGGCCGAGCAGCGACTCAACAACGCTCATGGCATCGCCATCGACACCCGCGCCGGCGAACCCACGGTGCTGGTCACCTCGCGTGCCGACAACTGCTTCCGTCGCTTCAGCCTCGACGGCAAGTATCTGGAAACGATCCCGGTGCCCGGCGCCATGGTCTGCCGACCCGTGATCGCCGGTCAGGAACTCTATGCCGGCGTCTGCTGGTCGAAGACCCCCGAGATCAACAAGCTGCCGCAGAATCCCTCGGGTTTCACGGTCGTGCTCGGTGCCGACAACCGCGTGGTCAGCGCCCCCGGCGGCACGGCCCCGGTGTATGAAGACGGCAAACTGCAACCGCTGCAGCAGGCCGAGCGCGTCTTCGATCACGGGCACGACGTCTGCGTGCTCGACAACGGCGATTTGATCGTCTGCCAGTGGAACGCCTTCCAGACCTACCCGATCAAGCTCGAGCGGGTGTGAGCAGGCCGGCCGGTCAGCCGCTCAGACCAGACCGGTCATGAGGCCGAGGGCCATGAGGATGAGCACGATCGCCACCAGGCGTTGCACGGCGGCCAGGGTGGTTTTGCGCAGCAGGTATTGGCCGAGGAAGACACCGGCGAAACTGGCGGCGAGCGCGGCCGACAGGGTGCCGGCGTTGGCCTGCAGGTCGGCCAGGGTGAGCAGGCTGCCGTACGGGGCGAGGCGGGCGACATCGATGGCCGAGGAGACGACGGCGTTGGTGCCGATGAAGGCCTCCTTGCTCAGGCCGGCGCGCAGCAGGAAGGCGCTGCGCAGGGCGCCCTGGTGGCCGGAGAGACCGCCAAAGAAGCCGCTGAGCAGGCCGCCGAGCACCAGGTGGCGGC
>CANNUR010000006.1 GCA_947523045.1 uncultured Prosthecobacter sp. | reverse complement strand
AGCATCCCGAGCTGATGGAGATCTTCCTCGCCAAGCGCAACCGCGCCTGGATGGCACGGCTGGAGGAACTGCTGAAGCGCGGGGAACGCGCGATGATCCTCGTTGGCACCGGCCATTTCACCGCCGACACCGGCCTGCTGAAACTCTTCGAGCAGCGCGGGTTCCGCGTGCACCGGCACCTGCCGGCGCCGGCAAAATGAGCTTGGCACGACCTGCCACGCCTGCCTTAATAGCCCTTCCTCCCGACCCCGCATGAGCCAGGACTCCCCCGCCCCGCCGCCGAGCAAACGCCGCGTTTTCGCCTCCCGGCTGCTCAGCACCCTGATCCTGTGGGCGGTGATCGCCGCGGCGGTGCAGTGGAACAGCCAGTGGCTGCTCATCCTGCTGACCGGCTTCTTCGGCGTCGCTGGCGCCTTTGAATACTACCGCCTGCTGCGCGCCGACCCGCAGTGGCGCTCCTTCAACCTGCTTGGCCTGGTCATCTGCCTGGCCTACTGGCTGGTCATGACCGTTTGGGCGATGCGCCACCGCGATGCGCCACCCATGTGGCTCGACCTCGCCGCCCTGACGGCCAGCGTGCACGGTTCCTTCCTGCTCTGCTACCGCCACCAGCTCGAGGGCACCGTCACCCTGCAGCGCATCTTCCACACCGTCTTCGGCGTGGTGTACACGGTCATCTTCTTCGGCTTCATCATGCGCCTGATGTACTTCAATGCCGACGGCAGCGGCATGACCGGCCTCTTCCTCGTGCTCTTCCTGGTCATGGTGACCAAGTTCAGCGACATGGGTGCCTACGTCGTCGGGGTGATCTTTGGTCGCCACAAGATGATCCCGCACATCAGCCCGGCCAAGTCCTGGGAGGGCTTCGGCGGCGCCTTCCTCGGCTCCTTCGCCGCCGCCGCCGTCCTGCTCTGGCTGATACCGGAACGGCTGACACCGCTCAATTGGATTCACGGCCTGATCCTCGCGCCCCTGCTCTGCCTGACCGCCATCACCGGTGACCTCGCCGAATCCGTGCTCAAGCGCTGTGTCGCCATCAAGGACAGCGGCCACACCCTGCCCGGCATCGGCGGCATCCTCGATCTCACCGACAGCCTGCTGTTCACCGCCCCGGTGTTTTACTTCTACCTCGCCGCGCTTTCCGCCTGACGCCCACTCCCGCATGATGCCCTCGCCTGCTTCGCCCACCCGCCGCCGCGTTCTCCTCCTCGGCTCCACCGGCAGCATCGGCACCAGCGCGCTGAAGGTCGCGCGCGCCATCCCGGAGCGCATGGAAATCGTCGGCCTGGCCGCGAGTCGCAGCGTCGAGGCCCTCGTCGAACAGGCGCGCGAAACCGGCGCACGCCACGTCGCCCTCACCGATGCCGCCGCCGCCGCGCAGGCGCGCGCCCTGCTGCCTGCCGAGGTCGAAGTCTTCAGCGGCGAGGCCGGCCTGGTCGATCTCGTGCGCGCCAGCGACGCCGATCTGGTCCTGGTCGCCATCGTCGGCGTCGCCGGCCTCGCGCCCGCGCTCGCTGCCATCGAGGCGGGCAAGCACCTTGCCGTCGCCAGCAAGGAAATCCTGGTCATGGCCGGCGAGGCGGTCATGGACGCGGCACGGCGCAAGGGCGTGCACGTGCTGCCGGTCGACAGCGAGCACAACGCCATCTTCCAGTGCCTGGAGGGTCGCCAGCCCGGGGACGTCAGCCGACTGCTGCTCACCGCCAGCGGCGGCCCCTTCCGTACCCTGCCGGCCGAGCAACTCGCGCAGGTGACGGTCGCCCAGGCGCTCCGGCACCCGACCTGGAGCATGGGACCCAAGATCACCATCGACTCCGCAACCCTGTTCAACAAGGGCCTGGAGATGATCGAGGCGCGCTGGCTGTTTGACGTGCCGATGAGCCGCATTGAGGTCGTCGTGCATCCCGAGAGCATCGTCCACAGCATGGTCGAGTTCCGCGACCGCAGCGTGCTGGCCCAGCTCAGTCACAGCGACATGTGCTTCCCCATCCAGTATGCCGTGACCTGGCCCGAGCGCGTGCCGAATGACCTGCGCCCGCTCGATTTCGCCCAGCTCGGCGCCCTGCACTTCGAGGCGCCGCGCACGCAGGACTTCCCGGCGCTCGATCTGGCGCGCCAGGCCGGCGAAACCGGCGGCACCCTGCCGGCCGTGCTCAACGCCGCCAATGAGGTGGCCGTGCAGGCCTTCCTCGACGGCCGGCTGAGCTTCCCCGCCATCTGGGGCACGGTGGCCGCGGTCATGGAGGCGCACCGCGTCACCGCCCACCCCGGCCTCGGCGAACTGATCGACGCCGATGCCTGGGCAAGGCGCACCGCCGCGGAACGGCTGGGCTGAAGCCGGCTTTTTTGCTGGCCAGGGCGACGCGTTCCGGCTAATTCGGGAGCGGCATGAACGTGCGTCTTCTTCTGGTTCTGATTTCCTGCGCCCTCAGCGTGATCACCGGCCTGGTGCTGTCACGCGGCACCGGCGGCGAGGCCGGCGCGACGCGCACCCGCCCGCTCATCGGCCTGAGCATGGACACGCTCAAGGAGGAGCGCTGGATCCTCGATCGCGACCTGTTCAGCGCGCGCGCCGCCGAGCTCGGGGCCGATGTCCTGGTGGAGTCGGCCAACAGCAACGACACCCGCCAGTTGCGCGACGTCGAAAGCCTGATCACCCGCAAGGTCGACGCCCTGGTCATCATCCCGCACAACGGCGCCGCCATGGCGCGCGCGGTCGAGATGGCGCATGCCGAGGGCATTCCCGTTTTGTCCTACGACCGCCTGATCACCGGCGCCGAGGTCGATCTGTACATCACCTTCGACAACCTCAAGATCGGCGAGTTGCAGGCGCGTTACCTGGCCGAGCGCGTGCCGGCGCAGGGCAAGATGCGGATCGTGCGCATCTACGGAGCCAAGACCGACAACAACGCGCTGCTGTACAAGCAGGGCCAGGACAACATCCTGCAGCCGCTCATCGATGCCGGCCGGGTCGAGGTCGTGCACGAGGACTGGGCGGTGGACTGGAAGCCGGAGAACGCCAAGAAAATCACCAACGCCGCCATCACCAAGGCCGGCCGCAACATCGACGCCGTGCTCGCCAGCAACGACGGCACCGCCGGCGGTGCCGTGCAGGCGCTCATTGAGGAGGGCTTGGCCGGCAAGGTGCTGGTCACCGGCCAGGACGCCGACCTTGCCGCCTGCCAGCGCATCGCCCACGGCAGCCAGACGATGACGATCTACAAACCCATCGCCAAACTCGCCGCCGGCGCCGCCGAACTCGCCGTCAAACTCGCCAACGGCCGCCCCATCATCGCCCGCGAAGCGGTCGCCAACGGCAAAACCGAGGTGCCCGCCGTGCTGCTCGACATCGTCACCGTCACCAAGGACAACCTGCGTGAAACCGTCGTCAAGGACGGCTTCCGCAAGGAGTCCGACATCTTCGCGCCATGATCCTCGCCGCCCGCCAGCTCACCAAAAAGTTCCCCGGCGTCACCGCCCTCAAGGATGTCTCCTTCGACCTGCGCGCCGGCGAGATCCACGCACTCTGCGGCGAGAACGGCGCCGGCAAGAGCACCCTCATCAAGCTGCTCTCCGGCATCCACCCGCACGGCAGCTACGAGGGCAGCTTCGAGGTCGGCGGCAGCGAGGCACGCTTTGCCTCGATCGCCGACGCCGCCCGCGCCGGCATCGCCGTCATCTACCAGGAACTGGCGCTGGTCGGCGAGATGACGGTCGCCGAGAACATCTTCCTTGGCTGCGAGCCGCGCCGCTGGGGCGGGCTGATCGACTGGCCACGCATGTTCCGCGAGGCGCAGGCCCTGCTCGACCGCTTCAAGGTCGGCCTCGACGCCCGCGCCCACGTCGCCGACCTCGGCGTCGGCCAGAAGCAGCTCGTCGAAATCGTCAAGGCCCTGGCCAAGGACTCACGCCTGCTCATCCTCGATGAGCCGACCGCGGCGCTCGCCGAACATGAGGTGCTCATCCTGCTCGACATCCTGCGCGACCTGCGCGCGCGCGGCATCGCCTGCATCTACATCAGCCACAAGCTCGACGAGGTCTTCGCCCTCGCCGACCGCATCACCGTGCTGCGCGACGGCGCCACCGTCAGCACACGCGCGGCGGCCGAGACCTCGAAGGCGCAGGTCATCCGCGAGATGGTCGGTCGCGAGATCGGCGATCTCTTCCCGCGCCGCGCCGGCACGCCGGGCGCGGTCGTGCTGAAGGCCAGCGGCCTGAGCGTGAACGATGAACTGGGCCAGGCGCGCCTGCACGACATCGCTTTTGAACTGCGCGCCGGCGAGGTGCTCGGCATCGGCGGCCTGATGGGTGCGGGGCGCACGGAACTGCTCATGCACCTGTTCGGCGCCTGGGGCCGGCGCACGGCGGGCACGGTCGAACTCGACGGCCGCCGTCTCGACGGCCTGACGCCCGCGCAGATCCTGCGCGCCGGACTCGCCCTGGTCAGCGAGGACCGCCGCCGCTACGGCCTGGTCATCGAGCAGGAGATCGGCTTCAACCTGTCGCTGTCCTCACTCGAGCAGTTCCGCCGCTACGGCCTGCTGCAGCACGCGCGCGAGCGGCAGCGCAACCAGGAGTTCTTCGACTCCTTGAAGGTGCGCGCCACCGGCCTGGAGGCGGTGGTTGGTCGCTTGTCGGGCGGCAACCAGCAGAAGGTCGTGCTCGGCAAGGCGCTGATGACGGGACCGCGCGTGGTCATGCTCGATGAACCGACACGCGGCATCGATGTCGGTGCCAAGCTGGAGATTTATGAACTGGTCAACCGCCTGACCGCCGAGGGCAAGGCGGTGCTGCTGGTGTCGAGCGAACTGCCGGAACTGATCGGCATGAGCGACCGCATTCTCATGCTGCACGAGGGCCGCATCGGCGGTGAGTTTCGCCGCGAGGAGGCCACACAGGAGCGCCTCATGGAGGCGGCCATGGGCCACGTCGCGGCCTGAGTTGTCGATCCATCGGCGCGGCCGTTCAAGCGCCGCGCGGCAGGACTTCTACCACGTCGGCGAGCACGCGGCCGCTGCCGTGTCGCAGTTCGTTGCAGCGGCCGAAAAGGATCTGGCCGCTGGTGGCGCCGAGCAGTTCGGCGAGGCGGGCATCGACCGCGATGCGGAAGAAACCGCGCGGATGGCTGCTGTGCGGCACCGCGTGGTTTTCCAGGATGGCGCCAAAGGGCACGCGGCCCTCGACGGCCTGGGCGCGCGCCGGCTCGGGCAGCAGGTCGAGGTGGATGCCGATGGCCCCGAACTCGACCGGTTTGCCATCGCTGCGACGGTTGAGCACGGAGGCGCGGACGAGGTAATCGCCAATGCGAGCCCTGGCATGCACGTCGAGGTCGATCTCGCAGCCGTGCCCCTCGCGCAGGCGCGGGGTCATGTCGATGTCGTGATCGAGCAGCCAGCGCTCATGCTCCGGCAGCTCGGCGGCGGGGATGAAGGTGACGCGCGGACGGGCGCTGCCGATGCCGTAGAAGAACACCAGCGGCGCCAGAAATTCGTCCTCGGTCGCGGCCGGGCGGTTGGCGCTCTCAAGTGTAGCGGGCATACTGGCGATGCTGGGGCAGGAAGAAGTCATGCAGCAGGCGGTCGACCTGCAGCAGGCCGTCGCGGCTGAGGGTGACGGCCTCGTCGTCAAGGCGGGCAAAGCCCTCGTGGGCGAGCCATTCGAGCTGCTGGGCGAAGAACCGGCGCGGGTTGACGCCGAACTTCGTTTCGTAGTAGGCGAACTCGCTGCGGCCGAGCTTCATCTTGAGGATGAACTCGCGCACGAAGCGTTCCTCGGCGCTGGTTTCATAGGCGCGGAAAATCGGCGGCAGGCCGGCGTCGAGCAGCTGCAGGTAGGGCCCGATCTCCGCCTGGTTCTGGTAGTGGACGCCGCCGAGATGGCCGAAGGAGGCGACGCCGCAGGACAGCAGGTCGGCGCCCTCCCAGAGCGCGTCGCGATAGACGAACTTGATGCGCTGCGGATCCTTCACCACGGTGTAGGCGCTGGTGACGGTGTAGCCGGCCTTGACGAACTCGTCGAAGGCGTAGCTGACCCAGCGACGCTTGGTCGGCCAGTCGGCCACCGGCGCGGTCACCTTGCCCTCGGCCTTCATCTGCTGGTACATGGTAGTGTTGTAGGGCACCTCCATCTGGTAGATCGTCACCGCATCCGGGCCGAGCTGGATGGCCTTCTGCACGCAGACCTTCCAGTTCTCCTCGGTCTCATTCATCATGCCGGCAATGAGATCGATGTTGATGTGCTCGAAGCCGAGCGTGCGGGCGAAGCGGTAGGCCTTTTCGATCTCGCCGCTGCGGTGGGCGCGGCCGTTGGTTTCGAGGATGTGATCGTCGAAGTTCTCGACACCGAGGCTGAGGCGGGTGACCCCGACCTCGCGGATGCCCTCGAGTTTTTTCTCGTTGAGCGTGCCGGGTTCGGCCTCAAAGGCGACCTCGGCGGCGCCGTCCCAGGAGACGAGATCCTTCATGCGCGCGGTCAGGTCCTTGAGCTGGGGCACGCTCAGGTAGCTGGGCGTGCCGCCGCCGAAGTAGACAAAGTGGGCCTTGCGTCCCGCCAGGTAGGGCTGGGCAGCGTAGTGGGCCATCTCGCGCAGTCCGGCGTCGATGTAAGCCTTGATCTCCTGGGCGTTCTTGTCGGTGTAGACCTTGAAGTAGCAGAAGTGGCAGCGCTTGCGACAGAACGGGATATGGAAGTACACGCCGAGCGGCACATCGGCCGGGGCCGGTCGCGCCAGCACCTGCTTGACCGCCGGGATCTGCTCCGGTTTCCAGAACGAAAAGGGCGGGTAGTTCGAAACAAAGTAGTTCCCGGCCTCGGTCTTCTCGACCTTCGTTTCGGCGGGATTCTGGGATTCCAGGGCAGCGGACATGAGGGGTATGGAAAAGAAAACGCGGGCCTGCGTTCAGTTCTACCCCCAAAAGTCCGCCGGCGCCAGCAGCGGCTGACCGCAGACCGGCATGAAAATGCCGGTTCCGCGCGCGGCAGAACCGGCTCCAAAAACAGAGATCAGCGAATCTCGGCAGCCCAGAAGGTCTGCCAGTCGTCGAGGTTGTTGAGGTCGACCGCGCCGGGGTTGACACTGCCGTCATCGGCCAAACCGCAGGCGTCGAGGATGCCCTTGCGGACGTCGTCGCCATGGATGTAGCCGAGGATGCTCTGGTTGTGCTTGTAGATGTCGGCCTGGGTTAGCTTGACGCCGGGGTAGGCTTTCACCCAGGCCTCGAGCTGCGGGTAGCTGGGCTTGGTCTGGATGAAGGTGAGGAAGTCGGCTTCGGCGATGCCGAGGGCGGCGAGGGTCATGCCGTCATAGCCCTTGCCGCAGCCGGGGTAGTCGGGATGGAGCTTGCCGGCGGCGGCCAGCGAGGCCTTCTGCCAGAGACGGGGGAGATGCAGCACGCCGAGCGGGCCGGCGACGCCGGAGGAGATGAGGGGAACGATGGAGCTCATGATGGTTTGCAGGGATGGAAGTCGCCGCATGTGCGGCGTCGGGGAGATACGTCGGCACGGGCGCGCTTCGGTCAAGCAAGCTGCTCCGGCAACCAGGGGGCGAACTCCGCCGGGATGCGCGCCTCGAACTGCAGCGGCTGATCGTGGATCGGATGATTGAGCGCGAGTTTCCAGGCATGCAGCATCAGGCGCGGCACCGCCACCTTCTGACGGGAAACATGGCCGTAGATGGGATCCCCGAGGATGGGATGACCCAGTCCCTCCTTCATGTGCACGCGAATCTGGTGGGTGCGCCCGGTGAGCAGTCGGCAGCGGATTAGGGCGCAGCCCTGGTGCTCGCCGACCTGTTCCCATTCGGTGACAGCCTCCTTGCCGGCACCATCGTAGAGTATGGCCATGCGCTTGCGGTCGATCGGATGCCGGCCGATGCGATTTTCGATCCGACCGGCGCGCTCGCGCGGCAGGCCATTGATGGCCGCGAGGTAAATCTTGCTCAGCCGGCGCTCGCTGAAGGCCTCGGTGAGGCGGCGGTGGGCGAGGTCATTCTTGGCCACGACCATGCAGCCGCTGGTGTCCTTGTCGAGACGATGGACGATGCCTGGACGCAACTCACCGCCGATGCCGCTGAGATCGTCGCAGTGGTGCAGCAGCGCGTTGACCAGGGTGCCGTCGGGATTGCCCGCCGCCGGGTGCACGACCAGTCCCGGCGGCTTGTCGAGCACCAGGATGTCGGCATCCTCGAAGAGCACTTCAAAGGGGATGTCCTGGGCGACCACTTGCACCGGGGCCGCCTCGGGGATCACCACGGCGATCGCGTCGCCCACCTTCAAGGCCGCGCTGGCCTTGGTCGGCCGGCCATTGAGGGTGATGTGGCCGTCACGGATGAGATCCTGCAGTCGCGAGCGCGACAGATCGGTCAGCCGCAGGGCAAGATGCTTGTCGAGACGCTGGCCGCTGTCGCCGGTTTCAATCCTCCACTCCACCCCACAAAGTCGTCATTCGAACAAATTAAGCAATCTGTAATTTCTGGCATTTTGAATGCGATGCGGTTAAGACCTGTCTGACCCACCTTGATTCCCGTTCCCGAGCAAACCTACCTCAGCACCTGTCCCGTCTGCCAAAATCAGATCGACGTGACGGCGCTGGAGCCATTCACCAAGCTGAAATGTCCGTTCTGCGGTCAGATGGTGCGGGTGCGGCGGAAGTTCGACCACTTCCTGATCCACCGGCAAATCGGTGAAGGCGGCATGAGCCGGGTGTTTGAGGCCGAGGACGAGACTCTGGGCCGGCGCGTGGCCCTGAAGATCCTCAATCCGCAGTACGGGCGCGACGCCGTGCGCGTCGAGCAGTTCCGCCAGGAGGCGCTGATCACCGCCAACGTCACCCATCCGAACGTCATCAAGCTGTACTCGGTGGGCTACGATCAGGGCTACTTTTACATTGCCATGGAACTGGTGACCGGCGGCAGCCTGGAGCAGCGCATCCGCCGCGAGGGTGCCATCAAGGAAACCGAGACGCTGCGCATTGGTCGCGAGGTGGCCGAAGGCCTGCGCGCGGCGCAGCAGCAGGGGCTGATCCACCGCGATGTCAAGCCGGCCAACATCCTGTTCACCGAAACCGGAACGGCGAAGGTGGTGGACTTCGGTCTGGCGCTGTTTGCCGACCGCGGCCCGGACGCCAGTGGTGAAATCTGGGCGACGCCCTACTACGTGGCGCCGGAGAAGGTGCTCGACAATCGCGAGGACTACCGCAGCGACATCTTCAGCCTCGGCGCCAGCCTTTACCATGCCCTGACCGGCCGGCCGCCGCACAAGGTGGAGACCAACGACATCCAGGAGCTGCGGCGGGTGAAGTGCCGTCGCGTCGGTTTGGAGGACAGCGGCCTGCGGTTCGCCCCGCGCACCGTGCACGTGGTCAACCGCATGCTCGCCTTCCGACCGCAGGAACGTTGCGCCAACTACGACGAGACGGTGGAGGAACTGCGCCTGGCCGAGGGCCTGGTCGGCCAGCCGGTGTACCGGTTCCGTCTCGCCACGCGACGGGCGCGCTGGATGGCCGCCGGGGCGGCCGTGCTGGCGCTCGCTTTCCTCATCGGCTGGCTGGCGCGCAGCACCGGCGAACGCACCGCGGTGGCGATCACCGACACCGACGAAACCACCCAGCGCAGCCTGACCGAGGAGGGCGTGTCGCTGAAGGCCGGTCGCAAAACCCTGGCCGAGCGCTTCCTGCAGGCGCGTGAGCTCATGCTCGGCGGTGGCCGCTTTGCCGAGGCGGGTCATCAGTTCGAACAGATCATCGCCTCGGGCGAAGCCCGTCAGCCAACGCTGAACTGGGCGCGCTACAACGCCGCGCTCTGCCACCTTGTGCTCGGTCGCCGCAAGGAGGCCAGCCAGGCCCTGGCCGCGCTGGCAGCCGATCCGGGCGAAGGCAGCAGTCTGGTCAGTCCCGCCCTCGCCGGTTTCTTCCGCGAACTCGGTGGGGGCATGGGCAAGGACCTCGGTCTCGGCAAGCCCGTGGAAGCCACCCGCCATGCCGGCACACCGGAGGGCGTGCTCGGTCGCCTACTGCAGGGGCTGGCCGAATGGCATCTGGGGGATCCCCGCCTCGGCACCGGCTGGCTGGAACAGGCGGCCGCGGAGCTGCGCGAGAACACCGCCGGCCGGCCTGAATGGGTGTCCCCGTACGCGGGCCTGTTGCCGGACTATGAGGCGGACATCGCCCTGCTCGCCACGCTCGACGATGGCGCGGCCCCCACCACGGCCGACGCCTGCAAAACCGCGCTCGACAGCCTGCACACCCTGCGCGGCAAGCTGCGCACCAAGGGCCGCTGGACAGCGCTGCTGGAGGAGCGCGAGAAAGGCTTGCGCCGCGACATGGCGCGCCTGCGCATGGAGGAACAGCGCCGCGAGATGGTTGCCGCCGCCGAGTTGCGCGACAAGGAACTGACCCAGCTCGCCGAGTTGAGCGCCGCCCTGCCCTCGCTGGCCCAGGGCTACAACTACGCCCGCGTCGTCGCCCTGCTGCGTGACATCCGTTTTCAATCGCCGGAAGTTCAGGCGGCCCTCGAAGGCAAGCTCTACCTCTATGAGCAGGCGCGGGCCTTCCTGGAACAGTGGTTTGCCGACATCGCCGCCCAGGGCTGGCAGGGCCGTCTGCAGCGCACCGAGGGCGGTTCCCTCGAAGGCCGCATCACCACCGCCAACCTTGAGCAGGTGACGGTCAGTCTGGAACGCGGCGTCGTGCCGCTGCCCCTGGAGAGCCTGGCGCCGGAAACCCTGCTGGAATCGGCCCAGGCCTTTGCGGCGCAGACCACTGACAGCGCCGATTACTACAGCCGCCAGGAACGCATCGCCGTCTTTGCCCGTGTTGTGGGTCTGCACAGCCTGTCGGCAACCGTGGCCGCCCAGCTCATGGAAGAGCACCGCGGCTTTCGCCTGCGCTGGATGAAGGTGGTGCAGTGACCCCGGCCAGCACGGGCACACCGGCGGCCTGCAGAAAACTCGCCACCGGTCCCGCCAGCTCCACGAACAACGGCTCGCCTGCCGGCAGCCGTGCCGCGGCAAGCTGCCACTCCAGCCGCAGGTACTCGGCCGCCGCCGGGGCCAGGCCAATCTGAAAGCAGTCGGCCACCGCCGCCCAGGCCGCCAAAAAGTGCCCGGGTGCCCGCCCCGCCTGCCAGGCGGCACGGTAGCGCCCCAACCTGCCGAGGTGACGGGCGCCCTGCAGGCGTTCGAGCAGCAGTCGACCAGCCGCGAGGCTGCGCGCCGCCTCCTCGCCCGTGAAATCGAGCGCGGCATCGGTCTTGGCAAGAACATCTGCACCCTCGTTGATGGCCTGCCAGACGAGCCCAAACCGCGGCGCCAAACGCTTGGGCACATCGACCTGCATGAACCCGCGCCACTGCGCCTCCAAAGCGGCGCGCGCCGCACCGGCGCGCGGGTAGAGTCCGGCGCCGACCGGTGGAGCAAAGGCAACGTGCAGGGCGTCGAGCCGGTGCCGATGACCGGCAAACAGCGGCTGCAGCCAGTCGAGGCCGCGCGCCCAGCCAGCCAGCGCCTCGAGCGCGTCCTCCTGGGCGTCCGCCAGCACGGTCACCGGCAGCCGCGACAGCGGTGCACCCCCCGCCGCGTAGCGGGGGGTGTTGTCATCCATGCGTTGCAAGATGCGAAACATGCCGCGACATAAGAGCACGCCGCGCGCCGTGCGCGACTCCGAAAGTTTGCATGAATGCCGCCTCCCCGCTTGACACCGCCGCGCCGCGCTACCAGTGCGTGCGCTGCGGCAACTGCTGCCGCTGGCCCGGCGACGTCAACATCACCGCCGCCGAAGCCACCGCGATTGCCGCCTTTCTGGGCATGTCCGAGCAGACCTTCATCGAGGACTGCACCCGCCTCAACGCCAACCGCACCGGCCTGTCGATCATCGACAAACCCGACGGCAGCTGCCTTTTCCTCGACGGCCTCAACACCTGCCGCATCCAGCCGGTCAAACCCGTCCAGTGCGCCGGCTTCCCCAACACCTGGAATTTCCCTGGCTGGCGGGAATTGTGCGAAGCCGTGGAGATTTGAGTCAATTGAGACTCGTGTGCAATCCGCCGTTGCATTCGCCCTTCCCTGTGACAGTACGCGGCGCCCATGCACATCACCCTCGCTGAACTCGCCCAACTCCTGGAAGGCACCCTGCTCGCCGGTGACCCCGCATTCGCCGTGACCGGCTTCGCCTCGCTCAAGGAAGCCCAGCCCGGGGACCTCAGCTTCTTCTACGACAGCCGCTACCGGGAGCGCCTGGACAAGACCCGCGCCGCCGCCGTGCTCGTGCCGCGCGACGGCACACTGCCGCCGGCCGGCGTCGCTGCCCTTGCCGTCGACGACCCCTCGCGCGCCTTTGAAAAAGTGGTCGACACCTACGGCTTCCATCCCGCTGCCTTTGAAGCCGGCATTCATCCGAGTGCGGTCGTGCACCCTAACGTCAAGTGCGATCCGGCCAAGGTCGCCATCGGCGCCAATGCGGTCGTCGAGGCCGGGGTTGAACTGGCGGAAGGCGTCGAGATCGGTGCCGGCTGCTACGTCGGCCGCGATGTCGTCATCGGCCGCGACAGCAAGCTCTTCGCCAACGTCACCGTGCCTGAGGCCTGCGAGCTCGGCGAGCGCGTGATCCTGCACTCCGGTGTCGTCGTCGGTGCCGACGGCTTCGGCTACGAGTTTGACCAGGGCCGCCACCGCAAGGTGCGCCAGGCCGGCATTGTCCAGATCGACAACGATGTGGAGGTCGGCGCCGGCACGATGATCGACCGCGCGCGCTTCGGCCGAACCTGGATTGGCGCGGGCACAAAGATCGACAACCTCGTCCAGATCGGCCACAACGTCGTCATTGGCCGGCATTGCATCATTGTCGCCTGCACGGCCATCGCCGGCAGCGCGGTCATTGGCGACTATGTGGTCATCGCCGCCCAGTGCGGCGTGGCCGGTCACGTCAACATCGGACCGCAAGTCACCCTGGGCGCGCGCAGCGGCGTCACCAAGGACCTGCCGGCCGGTCCGGCCACCTACATGGGCTTTCCGGCCATGCCGGTCATGGATGAGCGCCGCCGTTTGGCCAGCATCAACCGCATTCCGAGCCTGGCCGCGCGGGTGCGCGAACTGGAGAAGCGACCGGAACCGCCGGCTCCCTGAGTCCCAAGTCTTAGCCGCGAATGGGCGGCCCGTACCAGACGTAGCACATCAGGTACACGAGGATGCCGGTGACCGACACATAGATCCAGATCGGCACCGTCCATTTGGCCATGCGCTTGTGGCGGTCGAAGCGCTGGCGCAAGGCGGGAATGACCGTCATGAAAATCATCGGCAGGTTCAGCACCGCCAGCGGGATGTGGCTGAACAGCAGCAGGAAGTACACCGTGCGCACCGTGCCACTGCCGGCAAAGCGGACATGCCCGGCCTGGTAGTGATAGACCAGGTAGCAGCCGAGAAAGGCGGCCGAAAACAGCAGGGCCACGACCATGCTGGCGATGTGGGCCTTGCGCTGGCCGAGCTTGATCATGGCCAGCCCGAGCAGGATGTGCACCAGGGCGCAGGCATTGAACAGGGTGTACAGCTTGGGCAGGTCGTAGACGGTCATGGCTGGGCTGCGGCGTTCTCCTTGAGCAGGAAATCGAGGTCCTTGCGAATCTGCGCATCCCAGTACTTCTGGAACTCGGGATCGGCGTTCATCAGGTCGTAGAGCGAGCCGCGCAGGTGCCCCTTGGCATCGACCAGCGCCACGCGCAGGTCGTGCACGTACTTGTCATCGGGCGAGAGGCGGTCGGCCTCGGGCAGGTCCTGCACCGGGCGAAACTTGAAGTACTGGGTCATGTACCGGCGAACCTCGTCACGGTTGCCGTTGACGAACCACCAGTTGGCATCGTCGGCAATGCCGATACCGCGGGCAAAGTTCTGCATCATCTCCGGAGTGTCCTCGGGATCGAGGGTGAAGGAGAGGAAATGGATGTTGGGATGGCCCTTGTACTGCTCCTGAAGCTGCTTGAGCTTGGCGATGACACCGGCACAGCCGCGCGGGCAGCGGGTGTAGACCCAGGAAGCGAGCAGGATCTTGCCGCGCAGTTCCTCCAGGTGGACCTTGCGGCCGTCGCGCTCGGTCAGCTCCATGTCGCGCTCGAGGCGGCCGAGGAAGGCGGGACGGTCCTTGTCCTCGCTGCGCTGCTTCTCCTGCAGGAAGACGAGGTAGTTGTAGTAGATGACCACGCCAAGCGCCATCATGACGACGGGGATCCAGATGGCGAGCGGGTTGAAACGGGGCTTGGAGTCAGGCATGGCGGCTGGGGGAAGCGTCACAGAACGATACGCCGCGCGGAAGGCCAATGAAAAGTTTTCCTCGCCGAGCGACCGGATCTCAGGCGCCGCGCAGCTTGGAGACGTCGTACAAACTCATCATGGCCGCCAGCACCTCCTCACGCCGCCCCTCCTTGAGGGCATCGAAGGTGGTGTGGTGGCCGGGTTCGAACTTGAAATGACCGCTGCGCGTGCGCCGAAGCTGGGTGAGGTGGGCGCCGCAACCGAGCTTCTGACCGATGTCGTGAGCGTAGGTGCGCACGTAGAACCCCTTGCTGCAAACGACGCGAAAATCGACATCGGGCAGCTCAATGTGCTGGATCTGGGCATCATACACGCGAACGAAGCGCGGTTTGCGCTCGACCTCCTTGCCCTGCCGGGCGAGTTTGTAGAGTGGCACACCGTCAATCTTGACCGCACTCACCATGGGCGGAGTCTGGTAGAAATCGCCGCGGAAGGCGTCGAAGGCGGCGCGAATGTCATCGTCGCCAAAGGCAGGCACGGGCTTCTCCTCGACCACCTCGCCCTCGCGATCCTGGGTGCTGGTGGTGACGCCGAGGCGCAGACTGCCGGTGTACTCCTTGTCCTCGCTCATCAGCAGGTCCTGCAGCTTGGTGCCGGTGCCAATGACCAGGATGAGCATGCCGGTGGCCATCGGGTCAAGCGTGCCGCAGTGGCCGATTTTTTTCGTGCGCAGGCAGCGGCGGGCGACCGCCACCACGTCGTGGCTGGTCATGTCGGGGCCCTTGTCGACGAGCAGGACGCCGTTAAGAGAGTCTTCGGACTTCATGTTCGAGTGCGGTCAAAAAGGTTTCAGAGGCGGCCGGCAGCGGTCCCGGCAGGCGGGCACCGGCGGCCATGCGGTGGCCACCGCCGCCGAAGCGGGCGCAGACGGCCGAGACGTCGAGTAGGGCATCCTTGGAGCGGGCGCTGACGCGCACCTTGCCATCGGGCAGCTCCTCAAAAATCACGGCGCTGACGACGCTGTCAACCATGCGCAGGGTGTCGATCAACCCCTCGGTGTCGCCGGGGCGCACCTCGACGCGCTGCTGCAGCTCCTGGCTGAGCTGCCAGCTGGCGATGCGGTCTTCGGCGCGGAAGGCCATGTCGTTGAGCATGGCGCGCTGGAGTTCCAGTCGGCGGCGCGGGAAGGTGTGGTAGAGCAGCTGCGACAGCCGGGCGATGTCGAGACCGGCGCGGATCATCTCGCCGGCGATCTCGTGGCTGCGCGCGGTGGTGCAGGCAAACTGGAAGGAACCGGTGTCGGTACTGATGGCGGCGAAAAGGTTCTGGCGCACACCGTCGTCGATGGGCAGGCCATTCTGCGCGAGCAGTTCGTAGACGATCTGTCCGGTCGCCGGCTGATCGCCATCGACATGGTTGTGATGACCGTAACGCGGATTGGTCGGATGGTGGTCGATGTTGACCAGCACGGGCGCGCGGCTGAAGGCTTCGACGCAACCAGCACCGATGCGCTCGTGGGTGGCGGTGTCGAGGGCGACGGCGAGATCTAGGTCGAGAGGGCCGCAGGGCTGCTGAACGCTGTCGGCGCCAGGCAGGAAGGCAAGGTTTTCCGGCACGCCATCCTCGAGCAGCGGCACGACGGTTTTGCCGAGCGCGCGCAGGCTGAGGGCCAGGCCGAGCACGGAGCCGACGGCGTCGCCGTCGGGGCGGATGTGCGAGGCGAGACCGATGCGCTGGGCACCGCGCAAGAGGTCGGCAATTTCGGAAAGCGGGGTCATGATCAGGATCGGGGGGGGAGTCGTGCGGCAGGCCCGCCTGCAGACGAGAAGGCCTGGGGCGGCGGGGGCCTGCGCCGGGATCAGCGATCGCCAGCGCCGGGCGGCGGTTCTGCCGCGGGCGGCGGCAGGTTGTCGATGGCATTGAGGATGCGCACACCGCGCTCGACCGATTTGTCGAGGCGGAACAGCAGCTGCGGGGAGCTGCGCATGACGACGCGCTTGTACAGCGACTTCTGGATGGCGCCGCGCGCCTTGTTGAGCTGCTCGACGATGCCCTCCTGCCGGTTTTCCGGACCGAGGATGCCGACATAGATGAAGCACTGCTTGAGATCGACGGTCGGCACGGCGTCGTGGACGGTGACGATGCAGTCCTTGAAGCTGTAATCCTTTTCGAGGATCATGCTCAGCTCGCGCTTGATGAGCTCGGCGACGCGCTGGATACGGAGGGACATGGGTGGGCGGAGTGCGTGGAGCGCGCCGCGGCCTGGGCCGCGGCGGCGGGGGTCAGAGGGTCTGCTGGATCTTCTCCAGTTCGTAGCACTCGATGATGTCGCCTTCCTCGTAGTCGCTGAAGCCCTGCAGCTTGATACCGCACTCGAGACCGTTGCGGACCTCGGGCACCTCGTCCTGGAAGCGGCGCAGGGTCTCGATCGAGCCGTCGTAGACGGGCTGCCCGTCGCGCAGCACGCGGGCGCGCTGCTTGCGGTCGATGCGTCCGTCGATGACGAGCGAGCCGCCGACGTAGCCGCGGTGGACCTTGAACACCTGCTTGACCTTGGCATGGCCAAGGACCTTCTCGCGGGTGAGCATGTCGAGCAGGCCGGTCATGGCCTCCTTCACCTGATCGATCAGTTCATAGATGATCGAATACAGCTTGATCTGCACACCCTCGCTCTTGGCGCGGCTGAGCGCCTTGTTCTCGACCTTGACGTTGAAGCCGATGACGATGGCGTCCGAGGCGCTGGCCAGCAGCACGTCGGACTCGGTCACGGGACCGACGTCGGAGTGCAGGATTTCCTGGTTGATCTTGTCGCTCTTGATCTCCTTGAGCGCGCCAAGGATGGCCTCGACCGAGCCCTGGGCGTCGGCCTTGAGGACGATCTTGAGCGACTTCTTATTGCCCTCCTCAATGCTGGCAAAGAGGTGCTCAAGGGTGGAGCGGCGGGTGCTGGCAAGCTTTTTCTGGCGCAACTCCTCGTGCCGCTCCTCGCTGAGCTTCTTGGCCGAGCGCTCGCTGTCCATGACCACAAGTTCGTCGCCGACGTGCGGCATGTCGCTGAAGCCAATGACCTCGACGGGCATACCCGGCTTGACCGCCTTGACGTTTTCACCGCGATCATTGATGAGGGCACGAGTCTTGCCCCAGTGCGGCCCGCAGATGAAGGGCTGGCCGGGCTTGAGGGTGCCCTGGCGGATGATGACGGTGGCGACGGGACCCTTGCCTGGAACCATGGACGACTCGATGACGGTGGCGCGCGGCGGCGCCTTGGGATCGGACTTGAGTTCGAGCACTTCGGCCTGCAGGGCCATGGTCTCAAGCAGGCTGTCGATGCCGAGGCCGGTCTTGGCCGAGACCTCCATGCACTCAATCTCGCCCCCCCATTCGACGGGGGCAAGGCCCATGTCCTGGAGCTGGGACTTGACGCGCAGGACGTTGGCCGCGGGCAGGTCGCACTTGTTGATGGCAACCATCAGCGTGACACCGGCGGCCTTGGCATGGTTGAGCGCCTCACGCGTCTGCGGCATGATGCCGTCGTCGGCGGCGATGATGAGCACGACGATGTCGGTGACGTGGGCGCCGCGGGCGCGCATCGCCGAGAAGGCGGCGTGGCCGGGGGTGTCGATGAAGGTGATCGGCTTGCCGTCGTGGAAGACGCTGTAGGCGCCGATGTGCTGGGTGATGCCGCCGGCCTCACCGGAGACGACCTGGGTCTTGCGGATGGCGTCCAGCAGGGAGGTCTTGCCGTGGTCGACATGGCCCATGAAGGTGATGATCGGGGCGCGCAGCTCAAGCTTGTCGACCTCGACCTCCTCAATCACCACCGGTTCCGGCTCAATGATGACTTCCTCGGGCTTGTGAACGCCGGCCCCCTTCTCGCGCTTCTCGCGCTCGAGGCGGAAGCCGTGCTTCTCGCAGATTTTCTCGGCAACCTCGATGTCGATGGACTTCTCGGCGTTGGCGACAAACACCTTGAGGGTGATCAGGTCGGAAATGATCTTGAAGGGCTTGAGGCCCATCTTTTCCGCCAGTTCCTTCACGGCAATGGTCGTAGCCTTGAGGTGGATGACCTTTTCGCCAGCCTCATTGATCTCGAATCCCTGCACCGGCTCGGCGGCAGGCGCCGGTTCGGCGGGGGGTGGCACGGGCGCAACGACCGGGCCGGCGGCGATGGGCCCCGGCTCCTTGAGCCTGGAAATGGGCGGCAGGGCCGTTCCAGTGGTGGTCGCCGGGCGGCGGCGCACCTTCGGCTTGTCGTCCTCCTCAAAGAGGTTGAGCGCCTCCTTTTTCTGGTCGTCGACCGTTTTCCTCGGCGGCTCGGCCTGCTTCGCTTCAACGACGGGAGCCGCGGCCGGACGGGCCCCAAGGGCGGGAAGCACGGCGGGGCCATCCTTGCGCACGGCGCGCTTCTTCGGCTTATCCTTCTCCTCGATCAGGGAGAGCACTTGTTTGTCCGCCTTTTTGCGGGACTTGCTCTCTGCAGCTTCCACGACCTCCTCAGCGGGCGCTTCGGGGGTGGGCTGACTGGCTTTCGAGGATGAGGGGCGGCTGGGCATGAGAGGCGTGGGACGGGCGAACGGCGGGGGCGGCGGTCAGGCGGGGTTGACAAAAAACTGGCGAGGCAGGCAGGCTCATGGCTGCTCTCCCTTGGGGGTGTAGGACTGGATGCGCTCGAACACCTGGGTGGCGAGCTGGGAGTCTCCCTGAAGGGCGTCGGTGATGTCCTCGAGATCGACCTGCATGAGCATGCCGAGATCGCCGAGACCGCCCTGGATGAGCTTGCGGGCAGTGTCGAGGTTGATGCCAAGGGCGCTTTCGAGATCGTGCGCGGCGGTGTCGATCTGGCCTTCGAAGACTTCGGCGGCGTGCTCGTCGCGCTCGATGTTCAGTTCCATGCCGACCAGACGCGAGGTCAGGCGGGCGTTCTGGCCGCGGCGGCCGATGGCCTTGGAAAGATCCTCCTCGCTCACGGTCAGGCGCGCCACGCTGCGGTCGGGCGCCACCTGGATGCTGAGCACCTTGATCGGCTTGAGCGCCTCGCGAATGAAGGTCGCGGGATCGGCATGCCAGCGGATGATGTCGACCTTCTCGTTGTTGAGTTCGCGGACGATGTTCTTGACGCGGGCACCGCGCATGCCAACACAGGCACCGACCGGGTCCACCTTGTCGTCGGCGCTGTGCACGGCGACCTTGGTGCGGTAGCCGGCTTCGCGGGCGATGCTGGCGATCTCCACCGTGCGGTCGGCGATCTCGCTGACCTCAAACTCGAACAGACGGCGGACAAAATTGACATGGGCGCGCGAGAGGATGATCTCGGGGCCACGGGCGCCCTCCTTCTCCACCGCCTTGACGTAGAAACGCATGCGGTCACCCGGGGTGTAGTCCTCGGTGGTCACGCGTTCCTTGGAGGGCATGACGCCTTCAAACTTGCCGAGATCCACGACGACATCGGACTTGTCGAAGCGGCGGATGACGCCGCTGACGACGTCGCCGGTGCGGTCCTTGAACTCGTCGTACAGGTTCTCCTTCTCGGCCATGCGCAGGCGCTGCAGCATGGTCTGCTTGGCGGTCTGGGCGGCGATGCGGCCCATGTTCTTCGGCGTCACCTCAAGGTCGATCTCGTCGCCCGGCTGGGCGTCCTTCTTGACCTTGCGCGCCTTGTCGATGGGAATCTCGTCCCACGGATTGCTGACCTTCTCCACCGCGACCAGCCTGGCCCAGGCCTTGATCGTGCCCTTGTCGGGATCGATGACGATGCGCAACTCACGCGCTGGGCCGATGCTCTTCTTCGAGGCCGCGAGAAGAGCCTGCTGCAGGGCTTCGACCATCTTGTCGCGGTCGATGCCCTTCGCTTTCGCGGAGTAGTCGAATATTGCTTTGTGTTCGCTGCTCCTAAATGAAAGCCGTGTCCAGACAAAAAAGGAGCGGGGAAACCCCCACTCCTGCCAAAAAAGCCATTCCTCGTCCGGTTAAGGAAGCGGCAATTTAGAACGCCACAGCCTTTCGGCAAGCTGAAAAACGATTTTATGGAAAAAACCCCTAGTCGCGCGCGATGCTGCCACGGCGTAGCCACAGCGCGGCAAGGACCGCCCCGACCAGGTTGGCCACCAGATCCCATCCGGTGTTTTCGTACCCCCCGACATTCGTGTCGGGCAGGCTCAAAACGGCAACGAACTCGACGACTTCATTGAGGGCGCCGAAGCCCATGCCGGCGGCGGCGCAGAGGGTGAGCAGGCCGGCCGTGGGCGCCGGCCGCACGCCAAACCGCCGCCACAGCCCCATGCTGAGGGCGTGCCAGCACAGCCAGGTGGTGACCCCAAAGCCGTAGGCGTGCACCACCTGGTCGAATTTCAGTCGGTCCGGCACCAGCCAGAGGCTGTACAAGACGGCGTGCCTACCCTCGTGCGGCAGGCCCTCGGGCAACGGCAACAGGCCGCCCGCCATGTGCAGCAAGCCCCAGACGGAAAAGGCCCAGAGCAGCGGCACGGTCAGGGTGACCGCACGATGCACCACCGTCATGACCCCAATCAACCCGAGCATGACGACAATGTAGAAGACGAACTCGCGGTTCTGCTGCAGCAGCGAGCCGGCGACGGCGGCCGCCATGTAGAAGCCGGTGAACAGGAACACAGGCAACAGGCGCGGGGACTCGGCGTTCATGACGGCATCTCACCACCGCCGGCGGCCTTTGTCGAGCCGCGAGTACCGGAGCGGATCAGGGCGCGCGCCTCGCGGCGGAAGACCCGGGCATCCGCCGCCACCGGTCCGTAACGCCCCTCGGCATAGCGGCGGGCCAGCACCAGAATCTGCGGATGACCGGGCGCCGCGCGTTCGGCATAGGCCAGAGGCCCCTCGCCGGCCCGTCGGGGCGGCAGGCCCTGGCGTTCGAGTCGACCGCAGATCTCACGCCAGGCCTGCGCCCAGGCATTCGGATCCCGACCCGCGCGACGCAGCCAGTCGTGCAGCCCGAGCAGCGTCAGAACAAGACCACCAAGGCTGAGGCCGAGCAGCAATTCGCGCCTTGGCAGGCCGCTCAAACCAAGCCAGCTCAACCATTCGAGCTGCGCCTCCTCGTCAAAACTGACGACGGTGTTGTACCACTGGAAGTTGAGGTGATCCCAAAACAGACGGAACTGCTGCAGGCCGCGCCCCCAGTAACTGCTGCGGAAACGCTCCAGCGCCTCCACATCGCCAAGCAAGTAACTTTCCAGGTCGAGATCACCGCGTGCCGGCGCCGCTGAAACCGTCGGATCCACCCGCGTCCAGCCGGAACCCTCCAGCCAGACCTCGGTCCAGGCATGCGCGTCCGACTGCCGCACAATCATATACCCCCCGCGTTCCGAGTACTCGCCCCCGAGGTAGCCCATGACGATGCGTGATGGCACACCAGCCAGGCGCATCAGGGTGGCGAACGCGGCGCTGAAGTGCTCACAAAAGCCGGTGCGCCGGCGCAGCAGGAAATCCTCGAGGGCTGTCGGCCCGAGGTAGGTGCCCGGTTCCAGCGTGTAGCGAAAGCCCTCGGTTGCGAAGTACTGCAGCGCCGCCTGCACGATGGCCTCCGGCCCGGACGCCTCGCGGCGCCAGCCCTCGGCCAGCTCACGCAGCGAGTCCGGCAGGCGCGACGGCAGTTGCAGAGCCGCCTGTCGGCGCGACACCGGCAGCGGCTCCAGTTCGAGCTTCGGTCGCGAGACCACCTCGAAGCGACGGGCGCTGCGCACCGGTTCACTGGCGCCAAGGGTGCGGTCGGCGTAGAGGCCGGGTGTTTCGCCGCCCTCGCGCGCCCAGACCGGCTGGTCGAGCGCCGGCAGCCAGAGCTGGCCGTGCGGTTCCAGTGTCACCGACTGACGGATGTCACCCGGCTGCCGGTCGCGCCGGTGCTCGGTGTAGGCGAACACCGGTCCGCGCCGCCAGCTCAGGCCATTGCATTCCCAAAGCACCACGCAGCGCCAGTACAACTGCTGGCGCACGGGCGGGGCGGCATCGGGAAAGCGTACGCGGAAGGCGGTTTCATCACTCTTCGCCACCTGCGAGACACGGCCCGGCTCGAGCGACACCGGCACGCCGGTCTGGCTAAGCTGGCCGGTGCCCATGCGCGCCAGGGTGTCGAGGCTCACGCGCGGGAAGACCAGGAACAGCAGCAGTGCCGGCAGCGCCGCCTGGGCCAGCAGGCGAGCGCCCAGGCGCAGCGAGCCGCCCGCTTCGGCAGGGCCTCGACGCATCCAGATCATGCCCACCGCCACCGCCCCGTAGATGGCCAGCATGCCCAGCGTGCGGCCAATGCCCTGATCGGTCAGCAAGCCACACAGGCAGAGGAACCAACCAATCATGGCAATAATCTGGAAGTCGTGCGGCGTGCGCGACTCGAGCAGCTTGGCGCCGAGCAGCACCAGCAGCACGGCCACCCCGGACTCCATGCCCCAGGCCCCGTCGGTCGTGAGATGAACCAGGGTGACCCCGCCGACGAGAACCACCAGCGGCCAGAAGCGCACCACCGGCAGCCAGCGACGCGGGGCGGCACTGAAACCCTCGCTGTAGCGCGCCGGCGGAGCCTGTCCGCGCGCGAGCAGCAGTCGCCACCCCAGGCAGACTGCCAGCAGCAGGACACTGACCGGAGCCACAAAATCCAGCAGCACCCAGGCTGCCAGCAGCACCGCGGTACCCAGCAGCACCAGAGGCGCCGTCGCCACCCGGCGCACGTGTTCGGCGCTGGGCGGCGGCTTGACACGGCGACGCCCGACCTGCACGGCCGCGCCGGTCGGCTGCACTTCCGCCAGCGCCGCCAGGCAGCGTCCGGCGTGCGCGGAACCGCTGCCGGCAGGCACTTCCCGGCCGGGCAGCGACAGCCGCCAGGTCAGACCAAGTCGCACAGCCTCCTCGATCCAGCGGGCGAGTTGGCCCGGGCGTTCCGCCTCCGGCAACGGCAGCGACTGCCAGTCGAAATGGCGCTGACCGCCTCCCCCCGCCCAGGTCTTGACGAGCAGCGGCCGGCCACGCGCCAGGGCGCGCCAGTCGACCCGGCGCAGGGAATCGCCCGGCCGCCACTCGCGCACGCCGGCATAGTCCTCTCCCTCGCTGCCACCGACCTCCCCGCCAGCGGCGGCCGCCGCATCGGCACCAGACTCGGGGGGCGGCAGGGGCAGGCTGCCGGCGGGTGCGGGCACGCGCGGCTGTTGCAAAAGCACCTGCAGTTCGCGGCGGGCTTGAAACAAGCCGATCGGGTGGGCACTGCGCAGGAACAAGCGCAGCGGCGTGCCCTCCGGCGGCAGGCGCAGTTCCAGATGCGTCACCGCGCCGCGTCCGACGACCTCCAGCCACTGCCCCGCGCTGGCGCCCGCCAGCATGAGTTCGATGCCGTGGTGGGAAAGGCCGTCGCAGGCCACCAGTTCCACCGGCAGCACCTCCCCCTCCCCGCTGCGGCGCACCAGGCCGCAGCGCAGTTCGAGACCGCGCAGGTTCGCACGCGCATGCAAGCCACTGACGGCGCCAAGCACGAAGGTGAGGAAGGCGAGCAGGTAGGCGGCACCGTTCGACTGCACCGCACCGGCATACAGCATCGCCGCGCACAGGCCGAGCCAGGAAAAGGTGTGCGGTGTCGGCCGCAGACGGGTGCGATCGGCCGCCGACCGCCGGTCGCTCTGCTCTGGAACAGGCGCGCTCATGACCACTCAGGGCACCGGGGTCTCTTCGAGCAGTCGCGCCGCCTCGGCGGCACCGCCGGCCAGGCGGTGCCCCATCACGGCCGGAGCGACCGCCTGCACGTCCTCGGGCAGCACCATCGCCCGCCCGTGTCCCAGCGCCCAGGCCCGCGCCGCCGCGAGCAGGGCCAGACCGCCACGCGGCGACAGGCCATGTCCCTGCGCACGGGTGGCCGCCAGCAGGTCCTGCACGTAATCGAGCAGGGCCGGCGCGGTGAAGACCCGGCGCGCCCGCTCCTGCATCTCGCGCAGGGCGACCCAAGGCAGGATCTCCGGCTGGGCGCGCAGCATCTCACGGCGATCCTGCCCCTGCAGGATGGCGCGCTCGGCCTCGCGATCCGGCACTCCGAGCGCCAGGCGCATCAGGAAGCGGTCGAGCTGCGACTCCGGCAGCATGAAGGTACCAATCTGCGTGGACGGGTTCTGGGTGGCGATGACAAAGAACGGGGTTGGCAGGGCATGCGTGATGCCGTCGCAGGTGACCTTGCCCTCCTCCATGGCCTCCAGCAGCGCCGACTGTGTCTTCGGCGTCGCCCGATTGATCTCGTCGGCCAGCAGCACCTGGGCGAACACCGGCCCCTGATGAAACACGAAGCCGCCCGAGGCGCGGTCAAAGATGTTGGCGCCAAGCAGGTCGGCCGGCAGCAAGTCGCTGGTGAACTGGGCGCGCCGGAACTGCAGGCCCAGCGCCTGGGCGAGCGCCTGAGAGAGCAGGGTCTTGCCCACGCCCGGCTGGTCTTCAAAGAGCAGGTGGCCGCGCGCGAGCAGGCAGGTCACCGCCAGGCGGATGACCGGTTCCTTGCCGAGGATGATCTGCGCCAGCCCCCCGATGAGGGCGGCGAGCTGGTGGGCGTCTGCCTCGGCTTGGGCGGCGGGATGAACGGGGCGGGCGGACACAGGCAAAAAAGGGGGTTGCCGGAGTCTGCTCCGGAAGCGGCGCCACGGGCAAGCATGAAATCCCCGCGACGGTCAGGAGTTACGGTGCCAGCAACCCTTGGGCGCGCAGAAAAGCGTCCGACTTGCGCAGGGTGTCGTCGAACAGCGCCCTGTTGAACATCAGGTAGCCGTGCACCCCGCCCTCGTTGACATCCAGCTCGCAGGTGTTGCCCGCCTGACGCATCGCCTCGTGAAAGGCCTTGGCGCCGGCAAAGGGCGTGACGGTGTCGCCCGTGCCATGGAAAACCAGCGTCGGCGGCAGACCCGGGCGCACCCGGTGCAGGGGCGAGAGTTCGCGCCAGCGCTCGCCGACCTTGGCCTGGCCATACCCCTCGGCGGAAGTGTCAATGACCGGGAACAGCAGGACGAGCGCGGCCGGTGTGACCCTGCCCTCTTCGCCGGCCTCATTGACCTCGTCGAACAGCGCCGTCGACGCCGCCAGATGCCCGCCGGCCGAGCCACCACTGACCACGATCTTCGCCGGATCGATGCCCAGTTCACCGGCATGTTCGCGAAGGTAGTGCATGGCCGAACGCACATCCTTGACGCAGTCAAAGACGCTGGTGCCGGCCTTGGGATTGTAAAGACGGTACTGCAGGCTGATGCCAACCCAGCCCTGCCTCGCGTAGTGGGCGGCAAAGGGATACATGCGCGGCGGCGCCCCGCCGGCCCAGCCACCGCCGTGGATCGTCAGGAAGCAGGCGCGACGGTCCGTGGGACGATGACCCTCCGGTTCAAAGACGTGCATCTCCAGGGCGCGATCGCCGACACGCTTGTAAACGAGCTTGCGCGATGGCGTCAGCGCCGCCGCCAGTTGATCGACCGGATCCTTGGCCTTGGCGGCGGTTTGGGCGGGCAGCGACGACACAAAGGTCAGCAGGGAGAACAGCAGGAAGAAACGCATCCAGCCAGTCAACGCCCGCCGCGTGCCTTTTTTCACCATCACTGAACCTTTTGCATCGAAAGGCCCACGAGAAAACTGCTAGCCTGCCTGCGCAGGCGGCTCATCGCCTGCAAGACGCTTGGATACCACGGACCAACCGCCCTTTTTGGAACGCCTCTTCACCGAGAGCGCCGCCGACCTCGCGCGCTACTTTGCGCGCCGGCATGCCGGCACGGAAACGGTGCAGGATCTCGTTCAGGAAACCTTCCTGGAGATGGCGCGCGGCCTGCGCGACGGCCGCACGCCGAAATGCGCGCGCGGCTACCTGTTTGGCATCGCCCGTCATCTCAGCCAGGCAGTCTGGTCGCGCCATGCCCGCGAGCGCACCGTGCCCTTCGATGCCGCCGCCGCCGAGGTGCCCGCACCGGCGCGCGACCTGCGCGTCGAGGCCGCCCGCGAAACCATCGCCGCCCTGCCGCCGCTGCAGCGCGAGATCCTCGACCTGCGCTTCACTCAATCCCTCTCCTACGCCGAGATCGCCGAGGCGCTGGGCATCCCGCTCGGCACCGTGCGCTCCCGACTCCACCATGCCATCGCCGCAGTGCGCGAACGGCTGCACCACGAAACCGCCGACTGACCCCCATGAAACCCGAGTCCCTGCATGCCCTGCTCATCGACCGCCACTTCGGCGAGCTTTCGCCCGAAGCGGCGGAGCTGCTGGAGCACCATCTCGCCACCCATGCTCCGGCGCGTGCCGAAGCCGAGCGTCTGCTCGCCGCACTGACCACCACCCAAGCCGCCGTGCTGCAGCACCCCGAACTGGCGCGCGTGCCCGCCACGCCGCCCACCCGAAACGCCCTCCGCCCCCACTGGCCCCACCGCCTGGCCCGCGCCGCCGCCGTGCTCCTTCTGGCCGGCCTGGCCGGCGCCGGCGGCTACCTCGCCGGCCGCGGCAACCCGCCCCTCCCCCTCGCCACCGCGACGCCGCGTCCAGCCAGCCCGTGGGCCAAGTACCGCATGTCCTTCGATCCGTCCGGCGCGGGCATCCAGGTCCTGCGTGTCGACACCGCTTCACCACCTGCCACCTCCCTGCGATGAAGCTGCCATGCTGTCTGATGCTGCCCCTCCTGCTCCTCGCGGGCTGCTTTCCCGAGGAACGGGCCTGGTGGTCGCCGCAGGGCGACCGCGCCCTTGTTCGTCTCGCCGACGGCCTGCACCTGACTGACAGCGATGGCCAACTCGGCCCTGTCCTGGACGGAACCAGCGAGGTGCAATCCGTGAGCTGGCTTCCCACAGGCGACGGCTTTGTGGCCATGCGGACACGCGTGGTTCACCGCTGGGAGGAGGCGCGCGCGCTGCTGCCGGCGACGGAAGTGCAGGCGGTTGAAGCCCTGCTGCCCCTGGTGCTGCCGCTGCTGCAGGCGGCGGTGCGCGATGCGCAGGCCCTCGACGACCTCATGAACGGCCTCTCCGAACTGCAAAGCCAGCGCTTCGCCGCCGCGCTGCGCCTGCATCATGAGCGCACGCCGGCGGAGATCGAAACACGGCTGCGGGCCCTACCCAAGGGCACCGAACTTGCCAACGCCCTGAGTCGACCGGAAGCCGGTCACCCCCTCCAGGAACTGCTCCTGATGCAACTCGACAAGGAGGGCCGTGTCACCGAGACCCGGCCTCTGGTGCGACGGCTGCTCAAGCCGCTGCACCTGCCACGCGTCTCGCCCAGGCAACCGCTGCTGGCCATGCTCAGCTTGGATGATGACGGCCGCAGCCCCGTCCTGGAAGTACTGCCCCTCGACGGCAGCCCGGGGCTTGTCGTCGCCCGCCAGGTCAGCGCCGCCTTCGACTGGACGCCCGACGGCCGTTCGCTCGTCTTCATGGCCCCCTTGGGCGGCGAGGGCGAAAAACTCGTCAGCCTGCTGCGCCTGGAAGTCGTGGCCCCGAACGGCGTTGTGCTGCGACCGCGGCTCGAAATCGGCCCCAACGGCCAACCGGTCGAGCACCGCGGTCCCGACCGCCTCGGCGAACCCACCTCCTTGGCAACGGCCCTGCAATTCAACCGCCCGCTGCTGCAGGTGCTGGCCGACGGCCGCGTGCTGTTTGCCAGCCTGCCGGTGACCCTGCCGGCCGCCGCCCCCGACGCGGAACTGGCACCGCGTCTGTTTTTGGCCGACGGCAAAACCGTGGTGCCCGTACCGACCGCCCCCGGAGATCTGCCGGCCAATCTCGGCTGGTTCACCGCCTCCCCGGACGGACGACACGTCGCCATCGTCGAAAGCGAAACCGATGCGGTCGCCGTTGTCGAACTGGCCACCGGCGCCACGCAGATC
Organism: uncultured Prosthecobacter sp.; assembly: GCA_947523045.1. Lineage (GTDB taxonomy): Bacteria > Verrucomicrobiota > Verrucomicrobiia > Verrucomicrobiales > Verrucomicrobiaceae > Prosthecobacter. The sequence goes on along the minus strand of CANNUR010000006.1, from coordinate 3,518 downwards.
CTGTCGCCGGCACATCCGGGCTGGCAGTGCCGCACCCTGCCGGCCTGGAAGTCCGCCACGGAACTGACCTATGCCGCCCTGCACAACGACGCACCCTCCTGGCACCTGTGGCAGAGCGACGGCCACACGCGCGTGCTCAGCGGGAACTGGCCCGCCGAGGCCCTCGCCAACTGGCTGGAACACAAGAAAACGGAAGCCGCCTCATCGCCATGAAAGCCCTTGTCCTGCTGCTGCTTCCGGTCGTCGCCGCCGGCGCCGACAGCGCTTTTTTTGAAGCCAAGATCCGCCCGGTGCTGGTGAAGCACTGCTACGAGTGCCACTCCGCCGAGTCCGGCAAGGCCAAGGGCGGGCTCCGGCTCGACAGCCGTGACGACCTGCGCCGCGGCGGCGACACCGGCCCGGCCGTGGTGCCGGGCCAGCCCGAGCAAAGCCTGCTGCTGACCGCCATCCGCCATGCCGATCCCGATCTGGAGATGCCGCCGGACGAAGCCCGCCTGGCCGACAACGTCATCGCCGATTTCACCCGCTGGATCCGCGAGGGTGCCGCCGACCCGCGCGACACCGCGGCCAAAACCGCCGAACGACCGCCGGTGGACCTGAGCTCGGCCCGCCAATTCTGGGCCTACCAAAAGCCGGTGAACCACGCGGGCAGCATCGACGACTTCATCCGTGCCAAGCTGCGCGAAACAGGTCTTTCCCCGGCGCCGCGCGCCGAACCACGGGTGCTGCTGCGCCGGCTGCACTTCGACCTCATCGGCCTGCCGCCCTCCACAAGGGCCGAGATCGCTGACGATTCGGACTATGAAAACCTCGTCGACCAGCTTCTGCAGAGCCCCCGCTTCGGCGAGCGCTGGGGACGCCACTGGCTCGATGTCGCGCGCTATGCCGAATCGAACGGGCGCGAGTCCAACCTGACCTTCCCCCATGCCTGGCGCTACCGCGACTACGTGATCGATGCCTTCAATGCGGACCTGCCCTTCGATCGCTTCCTCACCGAACAGATCGCCGGCGATCTGCTGCCGGCCAGAGACGAGGCCGAGCGCGCGCGCCTGCTGATCGCCACCGGCTTCCTCGCCCTCGGGCCGAAGGGCCTCAATGAACAAAACAAGGCCCAGTTCGCCGCCGACGTGGCCGACGAACAGATCGATGCCGTGACACGCGCCGTGCTGGCCAGCTCGGTTGCCTGCGCACGCTGCCATGATCACAAGACGGAGCCCTTCTCGATGGAGGATTATTATGCGCTGGCGGGCATTTTCCAAAGCACCCAGACCTACTACGGCAACTGGATCGATTCCGAAAACAACAACCATGGCCACCTGATCCGCCTGCCGGAAGTGCCGGGTCAAACCGTGGTTGGCAAGTCGCTGCCGGAGGCGCGGGTACGCCAACTCAAGGCCGACCTCGCCAAACTCAACGCCGAGGAAAAGGCGCAGGAAGCGTACATCGCCAAGGCCCGGGCCGAAGGGCGCGACCTTGGCCCGGAATTCAACAAGCTGCTCGGCAATGCGCTGCGCATCCTGTGGACGCGCGGCGGCATCGAGGGCGCGCTGGAGGCGGTCGATGACCAGGGCCACGCCCTGCCGCTGTGCATGGGCGCCCAGGATGGCGAAGTGCGGGATTCGCCGCTGTTCGAGCGCGGCGAACTGACACGGCCGGGAGCAACCGTGCCGCGCGGCTTCCCGCGCGTGTTTGGCATTGACGTGCCGGTGCCCAAGCGGCAGAGCGGCCGCCTGCAACTCGCGCAGTGGCTGACCCACCGCGACCATCCGCTGACCGCGCGCGTGCTGGTCAACCGCGTCTGGCGCCACCTGTTCGGTGCCGGCCTCGTGCGCACGGTCGACACTTTCGGTTTCAGCGGTGAACACCCCAGCCATCCCGAACTGCTCGACGCCCTCGCCGTGCGCTTCATGGAGGGCGGCTGGTCGGTGAAGAAGCTCATCCGGGAGATCGTCCTGTCGGAAACCTACCGGCAGGCTTCGCGAACGGATTTCCCTCCGCAACCCGCGCAGCAAAAACCGCCATCGCCCGATCCCGACAACCGCCTGCTGGCCCACGCCAACCGCCGTCGGCTCGACGCCGAAGTGCTGCGCGATGCCATGCTCACCGTGTCCGGACGGCTCGATCTGTCGCGACGCCCGGGTTCGCTGGTGGCGGAGCTCGAGGGCCAGTCGGTCTCGCTGATCGGCTTCAACAGCAAGCTGCCCTCCGACCTCGACGGCTCGCAACACCGCTCGGTGTACCTGCCGGTGATTCGCGACCACCTGCCCGATGTGCTCGAGCAGTTCGACATGGCGAATCCCAACCTGGTCACCGGCAACCGCGAGGTGACCAACGTGCCGCTGCAGGCCCTCTACCTGCTCAATGGCCCCTTCGTGCAGGCCGCCGCCGAAGCGCTGGCGGCGCGGGTGTCAGCGGACGCCCCCGAGCGCGTCGAACAGGTGCGCCGCGCCTTTGTCCTCTGCTTCAATCGCCCTCCCAATGCGAACGAGCGGCAGCTCGCCGAGACTTTCTTCACCAACTCCCCTGGCGAACCCACCGCCCAGTTGGCCGCCTTTTGCCAGGCCCTGCTGGCGAGCGCGGAATTCCGCCTGGCGGACTGACGGCGGACCGCGACGCGGCAGCCGGTGGAAGTTCCGGCGCCGGACCGGGCTGACTGGCGTAATTCTTCGCGCCAACCCGGCCAAAACCTGCTAAACAGGCCGGATTTCCGCAATCCGCCGATGCACCTCCGTCCCCTTCTCCGCGCCAGCCTCGCCGCCGCCCTCCTGGCGCCAACCGCCTCCCAGGCCGCCAATGCCCAGGAACTTGCCGGCAAGTTCAAGGCCCTGCCAACCGTGCCGGAAACCGAGCTGCCGGCGCTGTCCAACGCCCTTGGCCCCTTCCGCGGCGCGATCAAGCACGACGGCTTCGAGGGCGCCACCTGGGTGACGTTCCCCTTCGTCGAAAACGCCGCCAGCCTGGACGTCGATCCGCGCGGCCGGGTCTTTGTCAGCGAGGCCAACCGCTTCTGGCTCGGCGTGCCCGACCTGCGCGGCGCCAACGAAATGATCCGCGACGATTTCAAGGCGCTCACCCTCGCCGACCGCCTCGCCCTCTACGAGAAGTTCAAGGCCAACTTCCCGGCGAACTGGTTCACCTCGGTCGCCGACCGCGTCATCCGCCTCGAGGACAGCGACGGCAACGGCGCGCCCGACCGGCGCACGCTGTTCTCCGACCGCTTCAAGGCCGCCGAGGACGGCATCGGCTTCTCGCTGCTGGCCGAGCGCGACGCCGTCTATTTCACCTGCATTCCGAAGGTCTGGAAGATGACCGACGGCAACAACGACGGCCGCGCTGACACGCATGAGGCGGTCGCCGGCGACTTCGGCGTGCGCGTCTCCTTCATCGGCCATGACCTGCACGGCATCATCCGCGGCCCGGACGGCAAACTGTACTTCTCGGTGGGCGACCGCAGCTACGACGTGAAGACGGCGGACGGCCAGGTGTTGCGCGGCGACGGCCGCGGCGCGGTCTTCCGC
>CANNUR010000005.1 GCA_947523045.1 uncultured Prosthecobacter sp. | reverse complement strand
GCCCAGGGCATTCCCTTTCCGGAGGGGGCCTCGGCGGTCTTCAACCAGGTCACGTCCCAGCTGATCGTCAAGAACACCCAGCCAAACCTCGACCTCGTCGAAGCCTTCGTCGACTCGATCCGCGGCCAGGGCCCGAAGCAGATCTACATCACCTCGAAGTTCGTCGAGGTTTCCCAGAAGAACACCGACGAGCTTGGCTTTGACTGGCTGCTCGGCGCCTGGGGCGGTGAGGTTCAGGGAGGTGGCGGCAGTGACGGCAACTCGGGCCTGATCACGGGCACCGGCACCGACGCTGTGAAGTATCCGCTCACCATCCGCAACATGATTGCCGCGGGTGGCGCTGCCGGCCCGGGTCTCTCGCCCGTGAGCCGCGGACTGCGCACGGGTGCTGCTGCCATCACCGGCAACGCCATCGACGCCACCATCGCCAATGGCATCAGTGGCCAGCAGGGCTCCTCCGAGGCTCCTGGCGTGTTCAGTGTCGCTGGTGTCTTGACCGATCCGCAGTTCGGTGTTGTCATCCGTGCCCTCGCCCAGCGCAAGGGGGTTGACCTGATGAGCGCTCCGAGCGTCACCACCAAGGGCGGCCAGCGCGCCACCATTGAGGTGATTCGCGAATTCATCTACCCGACCGAGTTTGACCCGCCCCAGGTTCCGACCAACGTCGGTGGCGGCGGCATCGGCGGCGTTGCCGGCATCGGTGGTGGCACCACCAGCATCCCGGTCACCCCGACCACCCCCACGGCCTTTGAAATGCGTCCGGTGGGTGTGCGCATGGAGGTTGACCCGACTGTTGGAGCCGATGGCTACACGATCGACCTCAACCTGCTGCCGGAAGTCACGGAGTTCGATGGCTTCATCAACTACGGCAGCCCGATCCTGAGCAATGGCCAGGTGCTGACCGAGAACATCATCAACCAGCCGGTGTTCTCGACCCGCAAGGTCACCACCGCGGTGACGGTGTGGGATGGCCAGACGGTGGTTCTTGGTGGCCTCATCCGCGAGGATGTTCAGGACGTCGAGGACAAGATCCCTGTGCTGGGCGATCTGCCCTGGGTCGGTCGCATGTTCAAGAGCACCGCTGAGGACCACTTCAAGCGCAACCTGATGATCTTTGTCACGGCCAAGCTGATTGACCCTGCCGGTCAGCCGATCAATCCGGCCCTCTCGGGCGCTGGCGCCGGTGGCGCCCCGGCTCCGGCCACGGGCGGCCCGAACGATCTGCTGCCCCCGGTCTCCGGCCAGTAATCGCCTCGTCATGAACTTCGGCAGGCAGGTGACCCCAGTCACCTGCCTGCTGCTTTTTTAGCCTCTGAGATGAAAACCTGGATCGTCACCGGCGGCGTTGGCTGTGGCAAAAGCGAGGTGCTCGACCTGCTGCTGCAGCAGGCCGGCGCGGCGGTCTTTTCCTGCGACGACGAGGTGCGCCGGCTGCTCGACATGCCGTCCATGCTGACGGTGCTGGAGCGCGAATTTGGGCCGGAAGCCATCAGTGAGGGGCCGGAGGGGCGCCGCGCCGACCGGGCCTGGCTGCGCGCGCTCGTGTTTGCCGGCGAAGGGCGGCGTTTGCGACTGGAGGCGCTGCTGCATCCTGCCGTGCTGGCGGCGCTGGAGGCCGCCCGTGGGCGGGCGGAGATGTCGGGCTGCAATCTTTTCCTTGCGGAGGTGCCCTTGCACTATGAGATTGGAGGTACAGTTTCAGCGGACTTGGTCCTCGTTGTGGCTTCCAGTCGCACGGTCCAAGTGAGGCGTTTGATGGAAAGTCGAGGTCTCGACGAACCGATCATCGAAAAGATGTTGAGGGCTCAGTGGCCCATCGAAGCCAAGGTGGACAGAGCGGACGTGGTCATCTGGAATGATGGCTGCCGGGCCGCCCTGGAAGCCCAGGCGCTGACGCTGGCAAGACAGCTCAGGCAAGAATGAATCCCACCGAATCCCCAGCCATCCCGGACACGTCCGCGGCGATTGCAACCGCTCCCCTGGAAGTCCCGTCTGCAGGGTCCGACGCTCCGGAGGCCCGCCCCACTCCGCCGCAGGAAAAGTTGCCGCCCGCCGCCGAGCCGCCCTTTCCCGTGGAGGTCTCCCTCAACGAGATGCAGGAGAAGTCCCTCGCGGAATTGCAGGATCTCGCCGCCTCGGTCGGTTACCGCATCAACGCCAGCCGCACGAAGCATCAGCTCGTCTACGATTTGCTGGCCTGGATGGCCGACCACCGCACCCGCGTCAAGGTCGAGGGCGTGCTTGAGATCGGTGCCGACAACTACGGCCTGATTCGCTACGCCAAATACAGCTTCGCACCGCTGCCCGAGGACGTGTTCATTCCGCTTTTCCTGGTGCGCAAGTTCCAGCTGCGCCCGGGCAACAAGATCACCGGCTATGCGCGCGCCCCGAAGGACCGCGACAAGTACCTGGCGATCGACCGCATTCTCGAGATCGACGACATCGCCATCGACCAGTGGGAGCCGCCGGTGCATTTTGACAAGTTGACGGCGATGTTCCCCAATCAGCGCATCATCCTGGAGACGGCCAAGCCCTGTCCGGTGTCGGCGCGCATTCTGGATCTGGTGGCGCCGCTCGGCAAGGGGCAGCGCGGCCTCATCAACGCCTCGCCGCGTTCGGGCAAGACGATGCTGCTCAAGGACATTGCCAAGTCCATCGTCAAGAACCACAAGGAGATCACCCTGATCATCCTGCTGCTCGATGAGCGGCCCGAGGAGGTCACCGATTTCGAGGAGTCGGTGCAGGGCTGCGAGATCTACAGTTCCACCTTTGACGAGAGTCCGAAGCGCCATGCCCAGCTCGCCGAGATCGTTCGCGAGCGCGCCTGCCGCCTGGTGGAGCAGAAGAAGGACGTGGTCATCCTGCTCGACTCCCTCACGCGTCTGGCGCGCGGTTACAACAGCAATTCAGGCGGCAAGGGACGCACCATGTCCGGCGGCATGGATTCCAAGGCGATGATCAAGCCGAAGAAGTTTTTCGGCGCCGCCCGCAACGTCGAGGAGGGCGGCAGCCTGACCATCATCGCCTCCGCCCTCGTGGAGACCGAGAGCCGCATGGACGAGCTGATCTTCGAGGAGTTCAAGGGCACCGGCAACATGGAGGCGACGCTGGATCGCGAGATCTCCGAGCGCCGCATCTTCCCGGCCCTGCATGTGCTCAAGTCGGGCACGCGCCGCGATGACCTGCTCTACCACCCTGACGAATTCCGCCGTGTCACCGCCATCCGCAAGCAGCTGGCCCAGGTGCCCGCCGTCGAGGCCCTGGAGCTGTTGATCCGCAACATCAACCGCACCAGCAACAATGCTGAAATCCTGCTCACGGGCCTGAAATGAGCGCGGAACCGCCCCTCCTGCCGCCGCCGACCTCGCCTGGCGACTACGTTTTCATCGATCAGCCCGCCGCGCTGGCCGACTGGCTTGCCGAAAGCGAGAGGCACATGCAGCAGACCGGTGAGAACCGCGTCTGCCTCGACACCGAGGCCGACTCGCTGCACCACTACCACGAGAAGCTCTGCCTGCTGCAGGTCGCCTGTGCCGGACGCTACGCGCTCGTGGATCCGCTCGCCATCGAGGACGTTTCCGGCCTGCTGGCCCTGCTCGATCGCCATGAGCTGTGGTTCCACGGCTCCGACTACGACCTGACCATGCTGCGCCGCACCTATGGCTGGGAGCCGCGCGTCGTGCGCGACACCCAGATTGCCGCGCGCCTTGCCGGGTTCCGCCACTTCGGCCTTGCCGCGCTGGTGCATGCGGTCTTTGGCATCGAGCTGTCCAAGGCCTCGCAAAAGGCCGACTGGAGTCGCAGGCCGCTGCCCGTGCACATGCTGGATTACGCGGTCGATGACGTGCGCTACCTCATCCCGCTCGCCGAGCACCTGATGAAGCTGCTGCGCGAGAAGGACCGCATCGAGTGGTTCGAACAGAGCTGCCGCGAGCTGCAGAAGGATGTGGCCGCGCGTGCCCTGGAGCCGAAGGAGGATCCCTGGCGCGTGCAGGGCAGCGGGCGCCTGCATCCGAAGGGCCTCGCCGTGCTCAAGGCGATGTGGGAGTGGCGCGAGAGCATTGCCCGCGAGCGCGACATTCCCTGCTACCGTGTCATGTCGAACAAGCAGATGGTCGCCTTTGCCGAGCTGTTTGAAGCTGGCGGCGTCATGAATCCGCCCAACGGCTGGCGGCCGCGCTGGAAGAAGGAGTTTCACGACATCGTCGCCGCGGTCTTTCGCGCCGGCCAGGCCAACTGGCCGCAGCGGGTGAAGAAGCCGAAGGCGCGCCTGAGCGAAGCCCAGCGCGACCGCATTGACCAGCTCTGTGCCCAGCGCGACCGCGTCGCCGCGACCCTCGACATCGAGAGCAGCCTGCTCGGTTCCCGGGGCACGCTCGAGAGCCTCGTCATCAGCGGCGAGGACGGCCTGCTCATGGACTGGCAGAAGCAGCAGCTCGGCGAGCTGCTGGCGGCACCCGAGGCGCCGCCGCGTCAGCAGGAGTTGCTCTGAACCTGCGGCCAACGGCGGCGGCGGGTGGGGAGTCACTCGAAGTGCATCCGCCCGATGTCGCCGCGCCGCTGCAGGCCGTCGAAGCGCACCTTGGCGCTTTCGGCGTAGGCCTTGGCGCGCGCCTCTTCGCGGGTGGCGCCCTGGGCGACGATGGCCAGCACGCGGCCGCCGTTCGTTTCAAAGACGCCGTCGGCGTTGCGGCGGGTGCCGCAGTGGTACACGCGGGCGCCCTCGACCTGCTCCAGGCCGGAGATGCGGTCGCCGTTGCGCGAGCTGGCCGGGTAGCCGGCCGAGGCGGAGATCAGGCAGATGCTCCAGCCTTCGGCGAAGTGGATCTTCTCCGGGTGCAACTCGCCACGGGCGGCATCGAAGACGTAGCCGGCGAAGTCCCCGCGCACCATCGGCAGCACTGCCTCAGCCTCGGGATCGCCGAAACGGCAGTTGTATTCCAGCACCTGCGGGCCGTCCGGCGTCAGCATGAGGCCGCCGTACAGGAAGCCGCGGTAGCGCAGGCCGTCCTTGCGTAGGCCGGTCACGGTCGGGCGGACGATTTCGCGCTCGATGCGTTCCAGCAGTGCCGCGTCGGCGAGCGCGCGGCTGGCCACCGCGCCCATGCCGCCGGTGTTCGGTCCCTCGTCGTTGTCGCGGATGCGCTTGTAGTCGCGCGCCGGCATGAGGATCTGGTACTGGTCGTCGCAGACGGAGGCGAAGATGCTGATCTCGGGGCCGCTCAGGCACTGTTCGACGAGCAGGTCACCGGCGCCGAAGACGCGCTGTTCGAGGACCTCGGCGATGAAGGCCTCGGCCTCGGCACGGTCCGGGCAGACGGCGACGCCCTTGCCGGCGGCGAGGCCGTCGAACTTGAGCACAATGGGAAAGCGGTCGAGCGCCGCGCGCGCCTCGTCGGCGGTGGTGGCGACCTGGAAATCGGCGGTGGGGATGCCGTGGCGTTGCAGGAAGCGCTTGGCGAAGATCTTCGAGGCTTCGAGCTGGGCCGCCTGCTTGAAGGGGCCCCAGCAGGGGATGCCGGCCTTTTCGCAGAGGTTGGCCAGACCCTCGTCGCGCACCAGCCAGGCCTCCTCGCCGGCGACACAGAGATCGATCTTCTCGCGCTGCATCCAGTCGATCAGCCCGGGCAGGTCGGCGGCGTCGACGCGGGTGGCCAGGGCGGCGATGGCGTCGCTGCCCGGCCAGGCGAACAGCTCGGGCTTGCCGGGGGATTCGCTGAGCGCGGTGATGAGGGCGTGTTCGCGCCCGCCTTTGCCGGTGACGAGAATTTTCATGGGGGAGGACGTATGAAGCGGGTTGGCGCAAAGGCAAGGGCGGGCGCCGCTGCTTTCCCGTTTGCCCGCTAGCCAAAGCGCGGGACAGTGGAGCCATGTTCTTCGGCCTCATCGGCATTGTCCTGGTCCTCGCCCTCGCCGTCTGCCGCCACGCCCAGGCGCGCTACGCGCAGGTGCTTGGCGCGGCCGGCGGCCGGCGCGCACCGACCGCGCACAGTGGCGCCGAGATCGCCCAACTGTTCCTTGCCGCCGAGGGCATTACCGATGTCGAGATCGTGCCTTACGAGGGGCTGACCTCGGACAGCTTTGACCCGCGCCGCCGCCGGCTGTTTTTGAGCCGGCGCGTGGCGGAATCGACCACCCTCGGTGCCTGGGCGGTGGCCCTGCACGAGGCCGCCCATGCGACACAAGCCGGCGATGCCCTCGGCGACCTGAAATGGCGGCAGACGGTGATCCGGCTGACCCGCTACGGCCCGGGCTTTGTCGCCATCGCCGCGGCGGGCTTGATGCTGATGAAATTCAACGCGCGTCTGGCCCTCTTTGGCGGCCTGGGGCTGTGCCTGCTGTTCCTGCTGCTCAACCTCGGCACCCTGGCGGTCGAGTTCAACGCCAACGCCCGCCTGCGCCGCTTTCTGGAATCGCATCTCGACCGTCATCCGGACGCGCTTGACGCCTTGAGCGGCCTGCTGTCGCGGGTCGCCACCCGCGAGGTGGGCGACCTGCTGCGCGCGCCGCGCTATTTTCTGCTCACCGCCCTGCCGGGCAGCGGTCGCCTGCGGCCGACCGGCAAGGCTTGAGACGTCAGTCCGGGATCGGGTCACCGCGGCGCACGGTGGCGCCCTCCCAGACGGCGGTGTCGCTGGCCTTGTCGTAGGTCAGCACGCGGCTGGCGCTGTTGGGGGCGGGGGCCCGGTCGATCGTCGGCAGCCACCGGCGGTGTTCGGTGATGACGGCCGCGTGCTCGGGCTTGCCGGCGAGGTTGTGCCATTCCTGGGGGTCGGACTGCATGTCGTAGAGTTCCTCGCTGCCGTCGGCGTAGCGGATGTAGCGCCAGCGCTCGCTGCGCACGCCGTGATTGCCCTGGTTGTGGCTGGTAATGGCGGGGCGTTCGCGCTTTTTGGCGGCGTTCTGGAGCTGGGGCACGAGGCTGAGGCCCTCCAGGTCGGTGCGCGCGGGCAGGCCGGCGAGTTCAACCAGGGTCGGGTAGATGTCGAGCAGTTCGGCCGGCTGGGTGCAGCGCTGACCGGAGGTGACGCCGGGGCCGGCGAAGATCAGCGGCACCTTGGTGCCGCGGTCCCAGAGGCTGTTCTTGCCGGTGATCGCCTTTTCGCCGAGGTGCCAGCCGTGGTCGCCCCAGACGACGACAATCGTGTTGTCGGCCTGGCCGGTCTCTTCCAGGGCATCGAGCAGCCGGCCGATCTGGGCGTCGACGAAGCTGGTGCAGGCCAGATAGCTGCGCACCAGGTTGCGCCACTGCTGGTTGTCCTGGACCCACTTGAGGCGCGGCTCGGGCAGGTTCCAGTGCAGGTACCAGGAAAAGCGCGGGGTGTCGGCGCGGTCCTCCACGAGGATCTTCGGCAGCACGCTGTCGTCGTCGGGGTAGAGGTCAAACCACTTCTGGGTGGCGTAACAAGGAACGTGGGGGAGGAAGAAACCGGCGGCGAGGAAGAAGGGCTGGTCCTTGGGGGCATTCCTGATCTGCTCGACCGTCCAGGAGGCGACCTGGTAATCGCCCTTCTGGGTGTCGTCGTTGTCGGGCGGCCAGACGCCCCAGTCCATCGCCGGGTGATCGCCCATCGGCGTTGGCGGGATGAGTTTTTTCGGCGGCTTGCTGCCGACGCCGCCATAGGGGGCGGTGATCTGGAACTCCTGCATCGCCGGTGCGGCGGCCTTTTTTTTGCCCTTGCCGCCCGCCCCTCCGCCGGTGCCGCCATGGTAGATCTTGCCGGTGGCGGCGGTGCGGTAGCCGTGGTTGGCGAAGTGCTGAGGCAGGGCGACCCGGTCCCGCCACTCGGGCAGGGTGCGGAACCAGGGGGAGAGGCCGTAGATGCCGGTGGTGGTCGGGCGCAGGCCAATCAGCAGGCTGGTGCGCGAGGGATTGCAAAGAGGCGCATTGCAGTGGGCGTTGAGAAAGCTGGTGCCGCGCGCGGCCAGCCGATCCAGATGCGGCGTCTTCGCCAGGGGGTGGCCGCCCAGGTGGCCGATCCAGTCGTTCTGGTCGTCGATGGCGATGAACAGGATGTTCGGTCGTGCGGCCGGGGCGGCCGTGAGGGATTGGGCGAGGCTGAAAAGGGCGATCAGCAGGACGGGGATCTTCATGGCAGGGGCAGAGCAGGGGAACGCCTGCCGCAAGCCAGGCTTTCAGAGCAGAGCTTGGTGGCCGACCGCGGGAGGCACTCAGCGGCGGGCATGGGGGGCAGGGGGCGTTCATGACCGGGTTTGGCTGCGTCGCCGGCTTGCCCCCGGCTTGACGTTTTTTCCATCCCGGCCTAGGATGGCCATTCACGATGAGACTTTCCGCCTTCCCCAGCCTGTCCGCCCTCCTGCTTGCGGCAGGCGCCCTGTGTGTTGCGCCCGTTCCGTCCCACGCCTTCCTCGGTTTGTTCGGGAAGAAGGACAAGGGAGCGCCCGCCGCGGACGAACGTCAGGCACAGGAAGCGGCCGCCTCGGCGCTGCTGGCGGAGGGGCAGGAAGCCCAGCGCGACGGCAAGACGGGCAAGGCCCGCGACGCCTACAGCCGGATCCAGCGCGAGTATCCCTTCACGGCCGCCGCCGCCGAGGCCGCCTACGCCGCGGCGGTCATCGCCCGTTCGACGAGCGATGTTTCAACGGCCTTCGACGCCTTCCAGAAGTTCATCGACGACCACCGCGCCAGCCCGCGCTTCAACGATGCCATCCAGCAGCAGTTTGAGCTGGCTGAAGAAGCCCGCAGCGGCCGCCGTCACCGCGCCCTGCTGGTCATCCCGGTGCGCATGGGCGGCGAGGATCTGGTCGGTCTGTACCAAAAAATCATCAAGAACGCGCCCTTTGGCAAACTCGCTCCGGTGGCCCAGTTCACCATTGGCGAGGTGTATCAGGACCTGGGCGAGAAGGAGAAGTCCGTGGCCGCCTTCCAGGCCGCGGTCGACAACTACCCGAGCACCCAGCAGGCCCGCGAGGCGCAGTTCCGCATCGGCTCGATCAGCAGCGTGGTCGAACCTCATTGCCACCCGCGACGCCCTCACCAGCTACATGACGGCCAACCCGAGTGGCGAGCGCACCGACGAAGCCGAGCTCATCCTCAACCAGGTCAATGCGGCCGAGGCGACCCAGTCGCTCGAGATCGGCAAGTTCTACGAGCGCATGGGCAAAACCAAGGCGGCGGCGATCTACTACAACGAGGCGCTGAAGTATGGATCGCCCGAAGCCTCCAAGGAGGCGCGAACCCGCCTGGCCGATCTCGCCGCCAAGGATCCCGAGGCGGTGGCGGCCGCGCAGAAGGGGCAGCCCGACCAGGATTACACCGTGCCCGGCGCCAAGAACCTCAAGCGCAGCCAGGATTATGTGGGTCCGCTGGCGCCCGAGAGCGCCCGGCCGAAGATGCGCGCTGGCGACGACAGTTTCCTGCCCATTCCCTTGCAGGAGCCGGTGCTGCCGCTCAGCCCGGGGGTGACGCCACCCGCCGCCGGCAGCCTGTTGCCCCCTGCGGCTGGCAGCCCGCTCCCGCCCGTGCCCGAGCCTCTGCCGGTGCCGGAAAAGCCGGCAGTACCCGCGGCACCCGGCATTCCGCTGCAGAAGCCGGACAACCTGCCGGTTCCGCCCAAGCCGCCGGCCCCCTGACCCCGTCCCCGGATGAACACCCGCACCTTTGCCCTCCTGCTCCTCAGCGTCCTCGGCCTCACCGGCTGCGCGGGCTACCGCCTCGGCGGACAAAAGCCGGCCCACCTGGTCCGCATCTCCAAGTTGGCGGTGCCGACCTTTGAAAATCTTTCGCTCGAACCACGTCTCGGCCCGCTGCTGACCAATGCGGTCATCAAGCAGATCCAGCTTGGCGGTGCCTACCAGATCGTCTCCGAAGCCGATGCCGAGGCGGTGTTGGTTGGCAAGATCACCCGCATCCGCCGTTCACAGTTCCGTTCGGACCGCGACAACGTGCTGCGGACCTCGCAGCTCCTGCTCACCCTCAGCACCGAGTACACGGTCCGCGACAAGCCGGGCGGTGCGATCATTCACCGCGGCGTTGTCTCGGCCGACTCCTACACGGTTCTTGACGACAACGTCCAGAACTCCGAGGCCCAGGCTTTGGAGGACGCAGCCCAGCGGCTTGCGGCGAATCTGGCCTCCGACCTGAGCGAGGGCTGGTGATGCAGGAGGCGACCGAGGCCGATGCAACGCCGGAGGACGGCGTTCCGGAAGCCTGCGCTCCGGGCTCGCTGGTCGCAGCCCTCTACCTCGTGGCCTCCCCCATTGGCAACCTGGCCGACTTCACCCTGCGTGCCCTGCATGTGCTGAAATGCGCCGGCATCGTCGCCTGTGAGGACACCCGTCACACCGGCCGGCTGCTCGCCCACCACGGCGTGCGCGCGCGCCTGCTCAGCCTCAATGAGCACAATGAGGCGCGGCGCATCCCCGAGCTGCTCGCGCACCTCGAGGCCGGTGGCAGCGTCGCCCTGGTCTCCGATGCCGGCATGCCCACCGTCTCCGATCCCGGTCAGCGGTTGGTTCATGCCGCCGTCGCCGCCGGCCTGCGCGTCGAGAGCCTGCCCGGCCCGAGCGCCGTGCTCGCCGCCCTCGCCGCCTCCGGTCTGCCGGTGACCCCCTTTTACTTCGGTGGCTTTTTGCCGCACAAAAAGGGTCAGCGCGCCCGTGAGCTGGAGGCGGCGCGCGCGCGCGACTGCACGAGTGTCTATTTTGAAAGTCCCTACCGTCTGGTCGACACCCTGGCGCTGCTTGCCGAGGCGGAGCCGGAGCGCCGCGTCGTGGTGGCCCGCGAACTGACGAAGAAGTTCGAGGAATTCCGTCGCGGTCCGGCCCGGAACGTGCTTTCGCACTATCAGGCCAAACCGCCGAAGGGCGAGATCACCCTGGTGATCGCCCCGTGCGAGCTGCCCAAGTGGGCCGCCGCCGGGCCCGCAGAGGCCTGAGCCTGCCACCCCCCCTTTTTTCTCATGATCCCCGTCCCCTGCGAACTCGGCAACAGTCCGGAGAGCGTCAAAACTTCGGTGCTCAACCATCTGCGCTTCACCCTTGGCGCCCACGTCTCCACCGCCAGCGAAAACGACTGGTGGGTGGCCACCTGCCTGGCTGTGCGCGACCGTGTCATGGAGCACGCCACCAAGTCGCGCACCTTTCATCGCCAGGAGGGCGTGCGGCGCGTGCATTACCTGTCGCTCGAGTACCTCATGGGCCGGTTGCTCGAAAACAACCTGCGCAACTCCGGTCTTTACGAGGTCGCCAGCCAGGCGCTTGCCGAACTGGGCAAGGATCTCGACGTCATCCTCTCCAAGGAGCCCGACATGGGGCTCGGCAACGGCGGTCTCGGCCGCCTCGCTGCCTGTTTCATGGACTCGTTGAGCACGCTCAACCTGCCGGCCATCGGCTATGGCATTCACTACGAGTTCGGCCTGTTCCGCCAGGAGTTTGTCGACGGTCGCCAGGTTGAGCATCCCGACGCCTGGATGCGCGACGGCAGCCCGTGGAAAATCGCCCGCCCGAGTTACCGGCAGACGGTGCATTTGTACGGGCGCGTCGTGCAGAAGTTCGACGACCACGGCCACCCGCGCCAGGAGTGGGTCGACACCAAGTGCCTGCTCGGGCTGCCCTGGGATGTGCCCGTGGTGGGTTACGACAGTCAGACCGTCAATGTCCTGCGCCTCTGGCAGGCACAGGCCGATGAGGATTTCAACTTCAAGGTTTTCAACGAGGGCAGTTATGTCGAGGCGCTGCGCGAGAAGGTGCTCGCCGAGACGGTTTCCAAGGTGCTCTACCCGAACGACGCCACCGAAAGCGGCAAGGAGTTGCGGCTCGTGCAGCAATACTTCTTTGTGGCCTGCTCGCTGGCCGACATCATCCGCCGCTTCAAGCACGGTTACACCCTGCCATGGAGCGAGTTCCCCGCCAAGGCGGCCATCCAGCTCAACGATACCCATCCCGCCGTCGCCATCCCCGAGCTGATGCGCATCCTGGTCGACGAGGAGCATCTGCCCTGGGAGCAGGCCTGGGACATCTGCCGGCGCACCTTCTCCTACACGAACCACACCCTGCTGCCCGAGGCGCTTGAGATGTGGAGCGTGGCCCTGTTCGAGCGCGTGCTGCCGCGGCACCTGCAGATCATCTACCGCATCAACCACCAGTTCCTGCAGAACGAGGTCGAGCCGCGCTGGCCGGGCGACGTCGACAAGCAGCAGGCCCTCTCGCTCATCGAGGAGCGCGGCGGCAAGTATGTGCGCATGGCGCATCTGTCGGTGCTCGGCAGCCACGCCACCAATGGTGTGGCCGCCCTCCACACCCAGCTACTCTGCGAGAGGCTGTTTCCCGAGTTTCATGCGCTCTATCCCGAGCGCTTCCTCAACCTGACCAACGGCGTCACCTTCCGGCGCTGGCTGGATGTCTGCAATCCGCAGCTGGCCAGCCTTATCACCGACGCGATCGGCTCCGGTTGGCGCAAGGACGCGATGAAGCTGCGCGACCTGGAGGCCTTTGCCGAGGACGCCGGTTTTCGTGAGCGCTACCGTGCCGTCAAGCGCGGCCACAAGGTCGAACTCGCGCGCCTGATCCAGCAGAGTTGCGACGTCCATGTCAGCCCGGATGCGCTTTTCGACGTGCAGATCAAGCGCCTGCATGAGTACAAGCGCCAGCACCTCAACCTGCTGCACATCGTCAGCCTGTACCGCGAGATCCTCGACAACCCCGGGGCGGTCTTTCACCCGCGTGTCTTCGTCTTCGGTGCCAAGGCCGCGCCCGGCTATCACCTCGCCAAGACGATCATTCACGCCATCAACGCCGTCGCCGCCCGCATCAACGCCGACCCGCGTGTGCGCGACAAGCTCAAGGTCGTGTTCCTGCCGAATTACGGGGTCTCGCTGGCGGAAAAGATCATTCCCGCCGCCGATCTTTCCGAGCAGATTTCCACGGCCGGCAAGGAAGCCTCCGGCACCGGCAACATGAAGCTCTCCCTCAACGGCGCCCTCACCATCGGCACCCTCGACGGTGCCAACGTCGAGATTGCCGAGGAGGTGGGCGACGACAACATTTTCATCTTCGGTCTCACCGTGGAGCAGGTCGCCGACCTGCGCGCGCGCGGTTACAACCCCTGGGATTATTACTGGGCTGATGAGCGCCTGCGCGATGTCATCGACTGGATCGGCAGCGATTACTTCACCGGCCGCGCGGCGGATTTTGCGCCCCTGCGCCAGAGCCTGCTCGATCACGGTGATCCCTATCTTTGCCTGGCGGATTTCGCCAGCTACAGCGAGGCCCAGGGGCGGGCCGACGCCGCCTACCGCGAGCCCGACCGCTGGCTGCGCATGGCCATCCTCAACACCGCGCGCATGGGCAAGTTCAGCAGCGACCGCACCATCCTCGAGTATGCCTCAAAGGTGTGGAAGGTCGCGCCGGTCGCCGTGCCCGCCTGAGGCGGACATGAAAAAGCGCGACCGGTTGCCCGGTCGCGCTGAGGGGGAAGGACAACCCGCACTCAGTAGCGGCGCGGCTGCGGCGCGTAGTAGGGCTGCTGGTAGGCAGGCTGGCCGTAGACGGGCTGCTGGTAATACTGGGCATTGCGCTGGTCCTGGGAGTTGCCGATGGCGTTGCCGCCAAGGGCGCCCAGTCCGGCGCCAATGGCCGCGCCTTCCAAGCCGCGGCCGCTCTGGTTGCCGATCAGCCCGCCGACAGCGGCGCCACCGAGGGCACCCACGACCGTGCCGGTTTGGGCATTCGGGCCGGTGGCGCAGGAGGTGACCATGAGGGCGGTGAGCAGGGGGAGGATGAGGTGTTTCATAGGCGTGGGGTTGGTCGTCGACGACCCGCAAACTATTCACAAAACTTGAAGAAAATCCCAGAAAAATCGTGTGCAGCGGGCGCATTCCCGCCAATGCGGGGGCAGAAAGGTCCAAAAAGTCCAAAATCCATCTTGCGCCCCCGAAGTTCCGTGTTACCACTTGCGACTCCCCGTTTCGCGGGGAACACCCCCTTTGCCACCATGCGTGTCCGTACCTCCGTCAAACCTCTTTGCGAACTCTGCCGCGTCATCCGCCGCAAGGGTGTTGTTCGCATCGTCTGCAAGAACCCGCGCCACAAGCAGCGCCAGGGTTGATTCACTTTCGCTCTAACCACTCCTGACCTATGGCACGTCTCCTCGGGGTTGAAATCCCCAACGAAAAAAAGATCGAATACTCCCTGCCGTACATCTTCGGCATTGGTCTGCCCCTGAGCCGCCGCATTCTCGCGCTCGCCAACATCGATCCCAACCTGCGCGCCGGCGAATTGAGCGACGAGCAGATTGCCCTGATCACCCAGACGGTGCAGGGGATGAAGATCGTCATTGAAGGGGATCTTCGCCGCGAACAGCAGATGCACATGAAGCGCCTGCTGAGCATCAACTGCTACCGTGGCAATCGTCATCGTCGTGGTCTGCCCGTGCGCGGCCAGCGCACTCACACCAATGCCCGCACCCGCAAGGGGCCGCGCAAGACGGTCGGCGCCCAGAGCAAGCAGGCGCCCAAGAAAAAGTAATTTCCACCTCTCTTTCCCATGGCAGACGACACCCCGAATCCCCAGGCCGCCCCCGATGCGGCGGCCCCCGCCCCCGCTCCGGCCCCCGCGGCTCCGGCCGCGGCTGACAAGCAGCCCGCCAGTGGCGACCGCGCCGTTTCCCAGAGCGTTTGGCTCGAAATCGGCGGCGGTGACCCGGCCGAAGGTCAGAAGATCATCAAGGCCAAGGGCTCCAAGAATGTCCATTCGGGCATTGTCCACGTCCGCTCGACCTTCAACAACCCGATGGTTTCCGTCACCGACAAGGGCGGCAACCTGATCGGTTGGTCGACTGCCGGCAAGATGGGCTTCCGCGGCTCCCGCAAGGGCACGGCTTATGCCGCCCAGGTGGTTGCCCAGGATGCCTGCCGCCAAGCCATGGGCCACGGCCTTCGCGAGGTGGAAGTCCGCCTGCGTGGTCCCGGCTCCGGCCGTGAATCCGCCGTGCGCGCCGTCCAGGCCCTCGGCATCGAGGTCACCTGCATCAAGGACACCACCCCGATCCCCCACAACGGCTGCCGCCCGCCGAAAGCCCGTCGCGTTTAATTTTTTCTTCCCTCCCGTATGGCACGTTACACCGGTCCCCGCGAAAAGATCTCCCGCCGTTTCGGCGTGGCTCTCTTCGGTCCCTCCAAGGCGCTTGAGACGCGCAACTTCCCGCCCGGCCAGCACGGCGCGCGCAACACCCGCCGCAAGCAGTCCGAATACGGCATCGCCCTCGCTGAAAAGCAGAAGCTGCGCTTCCAGTACGGCGTGCTCGAAAAGCAGTTCCGCCGCTTCTTCGCCGAAGCCCAGCGCCGCAAGGGCGTGACCGGTGAAAACCTGCTGCAGATGCTTGAGCTCCGCCTCGACAACGTCGTCTATCGCATGGGCTTCGCCAACACCCGCTTCGCTTCGCGCCAGCTGGTCAGCCACCGCCACATCACCGTCAACGGCAAGGTCGTCAACATCGCCAGCTACCAGGTGCAGCCCGGCGACGTCGTTGCCGTCAAGGACTCGCCGCGCAGCCAGCAGCTCGTCGGTCGCTTCCTGGAAATGACCCTCGGCACGCCGACCCAGGACTGGATGACCGTCGATCGCGACAAGATGTCCGGCGTCGTCAACCGCGCGCCAATCCGCGACGAAATCAACCCGATTGCCAACGAGCAGCTGGTCGTCGAACTCTACTCGCGCTGATCCCGCCGGAACAGCCCGTGTTTTCCAAGGGACGCCCACGGGCGTCCCTTTTTCTTGCCCATCACGTATTGCCTCCGTCATGAATGCCCCCGAACACCTCGAAGTCATCGGCGACCTGCTCGCCATCCGCTGGTCCGACGGCAGCGAGGATTACCTGCCGGTCGAACGCCTGCGCGCCGCCTCACCGAGTGCGGAAAACACCGGTGAACGCGACCTGCTCGGACGTCGCATCGGCGGCACCGACCAAAAGACCTTTCCGGGCGTTTCCCTGCGCGGCTGGCGTGTCATCGGCGGTTATGCCCTGCAGTTTGACTTCAGCGACGGCCACAACACGGGACTGTATGCCTTTGACTACCTGAAGGCGGTTTGCCGTGCAGGCGCCGATGAACCGGCGGCCTGAACAGGACACCGCTGCAGGTGATCGGTCTCCAGGAAGGGGGATGACGTGGTGGGCCGGCTCAGGGCTTCCCGGCGAGTGGCAGGCGGCGCTTCAGCCAGGAATCGATGGCGGCGACATCCCTGCCGGTGAGAAAGGCCAGGTAGGTCATCAGCAAAACCAGCATGAAGGGGGTGATCTCGGGCGCTGACAGTGTGATCAAACCGTGCAGAAGCAGTCCCAGAAGTGCACCCCAGAACCGTGTTCTGGGCATGAAAAGCAGCACAGGGATGAGCATCTCCACCACGAGGGTCAGCCAGGTTCCAAAAGCCATGAGTGCCGGATGGTGTGCCGGCCAGGCACCTGACCAGCGTGAGTAGTGGGACAGGAAGAAGTACGTTAGGAACTCGCCATTCCACCAGTAGGGGTTTGGGTTGGTCAGCTTGAGCAGCACCGTCTGCCAATAGATGACGGCCACCTGAAGGCGCATCAGGATCAGGCCATAGCGCGGCACCAGTGCCGGCACCGTGGCAAGCCGCCCAGTCAGGCTGGGCAGAGACCAGCACTTGCCCATCGGGCTGATGAGCACAATGAAGCCGAAGGCGCGCAGCACGAGATCCCAGCCGGTGGCACCCATGCTGATCCGCTCCAGCAGCGAGAGGTGCCACAGCATCACCCAGGCCGCTGCGAGTCGTGGCAGCACCCCCGTTGCCAAGGCAAGCAGGGTCATGGCTGTGAGTCCAAACAAAGCCTCCACCTGGGCAGGGGTGTGGAATAACTCGAAGAGCAGGAGATTGCCAAGGTCGCTGTGTTCGACGACCGCCGCCGCCGGAGGGGAGGCGCCATCGGACAGGAGAATGTGGCGCAGGGGCCAGAGCTGGATCAGGTTGATCAGTGACGCCAGCGCAAAACCGATGCGCACTGCTGCGTAGACCCGCTCATCCTCCCGGGTCAGGAATAGACGGCCCAGGAGGCCGGATGGTGACGCGCGGTTCATGGGGCGGGCGGTGGATGCGGACTGCCTTCTGGGCGTGCTGGGCTGTAGCGGGTGGTCTTGCGCTGGGAGAGATTGCCGTCGCGGCGGATATGGAAGAGGTGTCGTGTGTAGTCCTCAAGGACCTCAAGGCACCAGTTTTCCCCCGGCCTTAACACCCGGCTGGCCCGGAGTTGGGCATCGGTTTCGCGAAGCCAGGCGTCTCGGAGAGCGGGAGCCATGTTGCTTGGGAAAAGGCGGTCATACAGGGATTTGATTCGCACCCTTTCCGGCTGCGGCCATTCTTGAAAACCGGGCAGCACCGGCCCTAGCGTGCGTTCCGTGCCATCGGATCCGATGATGACAAGACGGGCACTGAAGCGGTGGTGCGACGGGATGGTTTCGAACATGTTCCAGCTCTGCTTGGTGCCGGTGAGCTTTTCATAAGCGTTGCCCAGCCCAAGAGGTATGAGGTCGGGACGCCAGGCTTCGGGAAGGATGCAGGTGACCAGTTTGACCGCATGGAGGGTGGCCAGGACGATGATCAGACGGCCGCGCCAGTGGCCTCCGCCCGCCCTTGGGTGGTGGCAACGGGCTGTGGGGGGGGATTGGGACGCAGGCATCGGGGCCATCATAAGTTGGCATTCGGGCGGGGCGTCAAGCGGACAGCGGGATTTCTGGGGTGCCGGCGACTGCGCCTCCTTCCCGACCGGTTTGCCCTCTTCCCTCGGCAATGTGGCTGAAACATGAACGCTCCGACTTGGCAGTTCAGCATCCACCCGCTGGTAGGGGAAGGGGAGTGCAGGGCTTGCTCCACAAAACGGGGGAACCCTGCTGACGGCTCAACGGCACTGGAGTCAGGGCGTGTGCCGCTTGGCCTTGCTGCGGCCGCCCTGCCAGAGGTCGTACTGCGGGTCGCGGTGTGCCTGGAAAAAGGCGTGCAGGCGCGCGGCCAGTTCCGCCTTCACCGCCTGCGTACCCGGCTGACCGAAGAGGTTGAAGCGTTCCTGCGGATCGGCACGCATGTCATACAGCTCATGGGGGCCGTCGGGATGGCGCTCGACGTACTTCCAGGCTTCGGTGCGCACCGCGCGCGTGGTTTCCATCTCGTAAAAGACGGCGTTGTCGGCCAGCTCTAGTGGCCGGCCCGCGAGCAGCGGCGAGAGGTCGCGCCCGGGCAGCTTCGGTCCGTCGGCCGGCAGACGGTCGCCCAGACCGAGATGGTTCAGCACGGTGGGCAAGAAGTCATAGTTGCTGACCAGCAGATCACTGGTTCGCCCGGCCGGGATGCGCGCGGGATGATGGAACAGGAAGGGGATCTGCATCATCAGGTCGTGCGCGCCGGTCGGCCGGAAGTGGTCGCCCATGCCCCACATGCCGTTCTGGCCGCCCATCCAGCCCTGGTCGGCGGCATAAACGATGAGGGTGTCCTCCAGCAGGCCAAGCCGTTCCAGCGCGGCGGTGATTTCGCCAACGCCGTCGTCGACACCGCTGGTCTCCGCGGCGCAGCGCTCGATGGCGTTCTGCTGGTTGTGAAACTGTTGGTTGGCGTGCTGCCACGGGTGCATGGCGTCGCGCGGGAAACTTGGGAAGGGTTTGCCGCGGTAGAACTCGGCGTGGCGGTTGCGCGGCGGGTTCGACATCAGGGCGCCGAGGTTGTACGGGCCGTTGTAGGCGAGGAACAGAAAGAAGGGGCGCTCGCGGTTCTGTTCGATGAAGCGGATGCCCTCGCGGGTCCACAGGTCGGTCGTGTAGCCGGTCTCGCGGCGCACGGCGCCGTTTTCGAGGATGTCCTGGTCGTAGAACTCGCGCGTCGAACCGTCGGGTTTGGTGATCCAGAAGTCGAAGCCCTCCGAGGGCGTCAGGTTGGCGCCGAGATGCCACTTGCCGCTGAGGCCGCAGGCGTAGCCGGCGTCGTGCAGGATCTCGCCGAGCGAACGGAATTCGGCGAGGGTGTTGTACGCCTCCGGACCCATCATGAACTTGGGATCGAGGAAGGAGTGCACGCCGTGCTGGGACGGCATCAGCCCGGTGAGAAAGGTGGCGCGGGTGGGCGAGCAGACCGGGTTGCTGCTGAGCGCGCGGTTGAAGCGCAGGCCGCCGGCTGCGAGGCGGTCGATGTGGGGCGTGCGGATGTCCGGGTTGCCATAGCAGCCGAGCGTCCAGGCGCCCTGGTTGTCGGTGAGAATGAAGACCAGATTCGCGGGCTTGGCCGGGCAGGGGGCCGCGGCGAGCAGGCATCCGGCGGCGAGCAGGAACGGCAGGCGCATGGCGAGGAAACGGCCGACCGCGCGTGCTTGTTGCCCGGGAACGTCTCAGGAGGCGGCCTCGAGATCGCCCGGCAGCAGCGGCGGTTCGACGGGGCGCCGGCGCAGCAGGCGGCCGACATCCTCGCCGATCAGGTAGATCACCGGCACGAGGATGAGGGTGATGAAGGTGGCGAAAAGGATGCCAAAGCCGAGCGAAACCGCCATCGGAATGAGGAAGCGCGCCTGCAGGTCGGTTTCGAAGACCATGGGCATGATGCCGACGAAGGTGGTGACCGAGGTCAGCAGGATGGGGCGGAAACGGCGCACGCCGGCCTTCAGTGCCGCCTCGACGAGGCTGTGGCCGCGCTCGCGCTCGCGGTTGACGAACTCGACCATGACCAGGCTGTCGTTCACCACAATGCCGGCGAGGGCGACGATGCCGCACATGGACATGATGCTCAGGTTCAGGCCGAGCAGCACATGACCGGCGACGGCGCCGACCAGGCCGAAGGGGATGACGCTCATGACGATGAGCGGCTGGAAGTAGGAGGCGAGCGGGATGGCGAGCAGGACGTAGATGCCGAGCAGGGCGAGCAGACCCTTGTTGCCGATTTCCGTGACCGACTGGCGCTGGTCCTTCTGCTCTCCCTGGAAGCTCCAGGCGACGCCGGGGAAACGTTCACGCAGGGCCGGCAGCACCTCCGTGGTGAGGCCGGCGACGACCTCGTTGGCGTTGGCGTCCGGTATGGCCTTGTCGATGTCGGCAGTGACGGTGATGGCGCGCCGGCGGTCGGCGCGCTGGATGGAAGAGGCGCTGCGACCGGTGCGCACCTCGGCGACCTCGCGGAAGGGCACCTCGGTGCCGTCGCGGGTGCGGATTTTCATCTCGGTGAGGTTCTGCAGCGAGCGCCGCTCGGGCTCCGGGTAGCGGATCATCACCTTGACCTCGTCGCGCCCGCGCTGCAGGCGCTGGGCCTCCTCGCCATAAAAGGCCTGGCGCACCTGCAGGGACACGTCGGCGAGGCGCAGGCCGAGCAGTTCGCCGGCCGGCTTGATGCCGAGCTTCAGCTCGCGCTGGCCGGGCGTGTTGTTGTCGGCGATGTCGATGACGCCCTGGTAACCGGCCAGCGCCTCCTTGACCACCGCCGCCGCGGCTTCCAGCTCGCCGATGTCATTGCCGGTGAGTTCCAAATCGATGGCATTGCCACCGCCGGCGCCCTGGGTCTGGAAGGTCAGTTCGAGCGCGCCCGGCACCGGGCCGGTCAATTCGCGCCAGCGCGAGGCGATTTCGACGCCGCTCATGGCGCGTTCGGCGCCGTCGATGAGTTCGATCGTCACCTCGCCGAGGTGGTCGCCCTTGGGCGCACCGGCGAGTGCCTCGAAGCCGTTGAGGAAGGGCTGCACGCCGGCGCTGGCCAGGGTGTGGCGGATCACCGGGCCGCCGTGTTTCTCGCGATACTCCCGGTCGAGCTGCTGCGCCGCGGCCTCAATCCGGTGCACGGCCTCGCGCGTCGTTTCGAAGGCGACGCCGTCGGCCAGGCGCAGGCGGGCGATGACGACGTCCGCCTCGACGTCGGGGAAGAAGTTGAACTTGATCCAGCCGGTGGCGACGTAGCCGCCGGCGGCGACCAGCAGGGCGAGGAAGGCGCAGGCGGTGACGTAGCGCCAGCGGATGAGGCGGTCGAGCAGCGGGCGGTACAGTCGGTCGAGGAAGGCCTTGAGCAGGCGGTCAACGCCGCCGAGCAGGCGGTCGGAGAGGGTGACGCGGTTCGGGTCGCGCCGGCTCAGCATCGCCAGGTGGGCGGGCAGCACGAACTTCGACTGCAGCAGCGACCAGGCGAGGGTGGGGATGACGACGAGCGGGATGTTGGGCCAGATCTTGCCGCTGACGCCGCTTAGGCCGAGCATGGGGGTGAAGGCCATCATCGTCGTCAGCACGCCGAAGATGACAACGACGCCGACCTCATGGGTGCCGGCCGGTGCCGCGTGTTTGGGGTCCTCGCCGTTGGAGATGCGTTCGTAGACGTTTTCGCCGACCACGATGGCGTCGTCGACGACGATGCCGAGCACGAGGATGAAGGCGAACAGCGAGATCATGTTGATCGACACGCCCAGCCAGGGCATCATCATGATGGCGCCGAGGAAGGAGGCGGGGATGCCGAGGGCGACGAGGAAGGCGAGCACCGGCCGCAGAAAGAGTGACAGCACGATGAGCACGAGGATGAAGCCGAAGATGGCGTTGCGGCTGAGCAGTTCGAGGCGGCCGGCAAGGTATTTGGAATCGTCCTTCCAGATCTCGAAACGCACGCCCTCGGGAAAGAGCCTCGGCGCCTCCTCGGCAATGAAGCGCTTCACCGCCGCGGCCACCTTGAGCGTGTCCTCATTGCCGGTGCGGAAGACACGCAGCAGCATGCAGGGCTTGCCGTTGAAGCGCGATTCGAGGTCGATCTCCTCAAAGCCGTCGATGACCGTGGCGACCTCGCCCAGGCGCACGCGGCTGCCGTCCGGGTGGGTGACGACGGTGATGTCCTCGAACTCCGCCGGTCGGTAGCGGCGCGCCTCGGTGCGCACCAGCACCTCGCCGGCCTCGGTGCGCACCGAGCCGGCCGGCAGGTCGAGCGAGCTGGCGCGCACCGCCGCCGCCACCTGGTCAAAGGTCAGGCCGTAGGCGCGCAGGGTCGCTTCGGAAACCTCGATGCCGATCTCATAGGGGCGGTTGTTGGAGAGCGTCACCTTGGTGATCTCGGGCAGGCCCTGCAGTTCGTCGCGCAGCCGGTTCGACATCTCCAGCAGGCTGGCCTCGTCGGCGTCGGCAAAGATGGCGACGCTGATCACCTCGGCGTTGAGCACGAGTTCCTCCAGCGTCGGGGTCTCCGCCTCCTCGGGGAAGTTGGTGATGGCATCAACGCGCGTTTTCACGTCGTCCATGACGTCGCGCACCCGGTAGCCGCTCTTCACCTCAATGGCGACCGTGCCCATGCCCTGCGAGGAGGTCGACTTGATGCGGTCGACGCCATCGACATCCTCGACCGCCTCCTCCACCGGCACGCAGACGCCGCGCTCGACCTCCTCCGGGGTGGCGTTTGGGTAGGGGATGCGCACAAGCACGACGTCCACCGAGGTCTCGGGAAAGATCTCCTTCTTCAGGTCGCCCCAGGTGGCCAGCCCCATGATCATCACCGCCACCATCAGGAAGTTGGCGGCGACGTGGTTTTTCGAGAACCAGTAGATGGCTTTTTCCATGGTGGGATTCCCGGTCAGGGGGCGGGGGCTTCCGGCGCATCGACGACACGCACCTGCATGCCGTTGACCGGCGCGGGCAGGCTGGTCAGGCAGACGCGTTCGCCAGGCTTGAGGCCCTCGTCGATGAGGACGCTGTCGCGACCGCCGCGCAGCACCCGCACCTCGCGCACGCTGAGGCGGTCTTTCGCGTCGACGACGAGCAGCCGACTGGCATCGAGCAGGGCGCGGCGGGGGATTTCAAAGACGCCCTTGAGCGTGCGACCTGCCACTTCCGCACGCAGGAAAAGTCCGGGCTTGAGGAAGTCGCCGCGCGGCTCGGCATCTTCGGCGATTTCAGCGACCAGATGCACGGAGCGACTGGAGCGCTCGACCTCGCCCTCGGTGCGCACGAGGCGTCCCTGCCAGCGATGGTCGCGGCCGCCGATGCTGGCGCTCAGGGCCACCGGCGCATCGCTGCCGGCATCGAGGAAGGCGTAGTCATCGAGCGACACCGGCAGGCGGATTTCATAGCGGCCGGTGGAATCGTAATCCGCCACCCGCGCGCCAGGGGTGAGGAAGGAGCCGACCTCGGTGTGGGGGGCGCGCAGGCGACCGGCAAAGGGTGCGCGGATGCGGGTGCGCTCCAGGTCGCGGCGGGCGCGTTCGAGGGCGTCCTCGGTGGCGCGCACGCGTGCCTCGGCACTCTGCAACTGCGGCTTGCGTGCGGCCAGGTCGGTGGGCGGTTGACCGGGCGCCAGCTTGTTCCAGTCGCGCACGGCCTGTTCAGCGCGGGCCTGCTCCTGGACGAGTGCCGCCCGTGCCTCAGCGAGCGTGGATTCGGCCTGGACGATGGCGCTGCGGTAGTCGCTGGCCTCAATCTCCACCAGCACCTCGCCCTCGGTGAAGCGTTCGCCGGTCTTGAAACGCGGGGAGACCTTGGCGACCCGGCCGCCGACCTCGGCGGCCAGCACGGTCGAGCGCATCGCCTGCACCAGTCCCTGCGAGGGCAGGGTCAGCGTCACATCGGCGGGTTGCACGGTCATCACCTCGACCCCGGGAAGCAGGCGCTCGCGCTCGACCTTCTGCGCCTCGGGTTTGAACTTGGCCATCAGACCGACCAGGGCGCCGGCACCGCCCAGAAGGCCCAGGCAGAGAAGGAGGGTGAACAGGGTTCTCATGGCGGCAGGGAAGGTCAGGTGGCAGGGGCGGCCGGTGGTTGCGGCTGGAAGTCGCCCCCGAGGGCCAGATGCAGGTCGATGCGGTTTTCCAGGCGCAGGCGCTGGACGCTGAGTTGCTGCGAGCGGGTCTGCAGCAGACGTGTCTGCGCGGCCAGCACGGTGAGCAGGTCGCCCAGGCCGCGGGCGTAGTCGGCGCGCGCGGCCTGATCGGCTTCGGTGGCGAGGCGCACGGCTTCGGCGAGCGACTGCGCGCGCGCCGCGAGGTGGCGTTCGTTGGCGAGCGCGGTTTCCACCTCGCTGAAGGCGGTGAGCACGGTCTGCTGCAGGTCGGCCAGCGCTTCCTTTTCATCGGCGCCGCGGATCGCCGTCTCGGCGCGGATGCGCCCCCCGGCGAACACCGGCTGGATGACGTTGGCGGCGATCTGCCAGACGCCGAAGTCGCTGTTCAGCAGGTCGTTCAACTCGCCCGTGGCGGTGCCGGCACTGCTGGTCAGGCTGAGGCGCGGAAACACCGCCCGCCGGGCTTCGCTCAGGCTTTTGCCGCTGGCGGCAAAGCGGCGTTCGGCGGCGAGCACATCGGGGCGGCGCAGCAGCAGTTCCGAGGGCAGGCCGGCGGGCGGTGTCGCTCCCGGCGCGGGCAGGCGGCTCTCGCCGGCGATGCGGCCTGCGGGATAGCGACCGAGCAGCAGTTCCAGCCGGCGCTGCGCGGCTTCGAGTTGCTGGTCGCGTTCGGCGACGGCGGCACGCGCGTTGGCGACATCGGTCTCCGCCAGCCGCAGCTGGGCGGCCGCACCCTGCAGGTCGTCGCCCGCCTGGAAACGCTCGCGCACGGCCCTGGCGGTCTGCTCGTGGGCGGCCAGGGTTTCGCGGGCGAGGTTCTGCTGGGTGCGGGCCTCGGCCAGGGCGAACCAGGCGCGCGCCACGTTGGCGGCGAGGGCTGTGCGGGCCGCTCGGGCGTCGGCTTCGGCGGCCTCGCTGCGGGCGTAGGCGGCGGATTTGCCGGCGCGGATGCGGCCCCAGACATCGGCCTCCCAGTTGATCACCAGCGACAGGTCGAAGGTGTTGAAGACATTGCTCGGCACCGTGCCGGGCGGACCGATGGGAATGCCGACGAAGTTGCGCTTGGTGCGCACCGGATCGAACTGCAGGTCGGCCGTCGGATTGCCGGCCACGCCGGCAAGGCGGGTCTGGCCGCGCGCGCGTTCGACCCGGGCCGCGGCGGCACGCAGGTCGCGGTTGTTGGCCAGCGCCTCGGCCACCAGCGCCTCCAGGCGCGGATCGCGGAAACGCCGCAGCCACTGCTCGTCGACCCCGGCCTTTGCCTCCGGCCGCGCCGCCCAGGTGCCGGGCACCTCGAGATCGAGTTCGTCGACGCGCGACTCGGGCGACAGACTGCCGCAGGCACTCAGCAGCAGGGCGAGGGCGAAGGCGGCAAGCCCCCGGGCCGCCCCCTTGCGGCGCGGGCTGGCGGGGGTGGCGCGCGCCTGCAGGGCGCCGGTGCAATGCTGGACGAGTCGCCGCAGCAGGGTTTCCGTGTCGGGCGGGTTGGCTTTTTCCCCGGCGAAGTAGGTGGCGATGTCGGCATGGGCCAGGGTGCTGATGAGCGAACCCGCCATGAAGTTGAGTCGCCAGCAGGCTTCGGCGTGAGTGAGCTCGGGATTGGCGCGGCGCAGGGCATCGGCGAAGCGTCGCACCATGCCCTCGAAATACGGCATCGCCGCCGCCGGGATGATTTGGGTGCGACCGAGCAGGCAGCGGCCCATCAATTTGAAGAAGAGCTGCTCGGAGAGCGGCGACTCGCGGACCAGCCGCATCACCGGCCGCAGAAAGGCGTCGGCCACCGCCGAGGCATCTGCCGGCTGCGGATGCGCCGACGCCTCGGCGGCATCGAGCTGGGCCAGCCGCTCGTCGTTCACCGGTCGCATCAGCCGGGCCACCACCTCCTCGACCAGGGCCTCCTTGGAACCGAAGTGATAATTCACCGCCGCCAGGTTGACGCCGGCCGCGCGGGTCAGGTCGCGCAGCGAGACCGATTCAAAACCGCGCAGGGCAAACAACTCGGCTGCCTTGAGCAGGAGGCGTTCGCGGGTGCTGGCTTCGTCGGGGAAGGGAAGCGCCATGGGAGGGTGGGAGAGTGGAGCCGATGAGCGGCGTGTCAAACGAACGTTTGAAACAGCTTCCCGGATGCCTGACAAGATTCGACCCACAAGAGAACGCCGGTGACAGGCGCGCCGGCCGCGTCATCTTGGAGGCGTGACCCCTTTCTTCGAACGACTGCTCCTGCACGAGGACGGCGCCGCGCCCGGACCCTGGAACATGGCCCTCGACCAGGCCTGGCTGGAACTGGCCGGCTCGCCCGTGCTGCGCGTCTATGGCTGGACTGAGCCGACCGTCACCCTCGGCTACGCGCAAAGCCTCGCCAAGCTGCGCGACTCCCTGCCGCCCTGGCCGGTCGTGCGCCGCTGGACCGGCGGTGGCGTGGTGCTGCATCAGGGCGACTTCACCTACTCGGTGATTGTGCCGGCGACGGATCCCTGGGCGCAGACCTCGGCCCTGGAAAGCTACCGCAGCCTGCACGGCAGCCTCGCCGAAGCGCTCTGCGAGCAGGGCCAGGCCGGCTGCCGGCTGGCGCTGCCCGAGGACGTCATCGAGGCGCCCTTCTGCTTTGTCGCTCCCGCCGTGCACGATGTCATCCGCGGTCAGGTCAAGGTCGCCGGTGCCGGCCAGCGCCGCGGTCGCCTGGGCCTGCTGCACCAGGGCAGCGTCCAGCAGGTGGTGCTGCCGACCGGTTTCTGGCGGGCCTGGGCGGGTCGCCTGGCCCGCGAGGTCGAGCTGGTGAGCGAAGTGCCGGCGCCGGTGCGGGCGCGTGCCGAGCAGCTGCTGCGGGATCGTTACGCCCTGCCGGAGTGGTTGGAGGAACGCGACGACCGACTCAGCCCGCGATGACCCGGATCTTCGTTTACGGCACCCTCAAGCGCGGCGGCAGCAACCACGGCTGGCTGCGCGGCCAGAGGTTCATTGCTGAAGCGCGCACCCAGCCGCAGTTCCGCCTCTTCGACCTCGGCGGTTACCCCGGCCTGGTGGCCGATGCCAAGTCCGGCCTGGCCGTGGAAGGCGAGGTCTGGGAAGTGGATGAGGCGGCCCTGGCGCGGCTGGATGAACTCGAAGACATCGACGGCGGCGAGTACGCGCGCCAGCCGCTGCCCCTGCAGCCGCCCTTCGAGGCGGAGGTCATCGAGGGCTATGTGTACTTGTGGAGCGTCGCCGGCCGACCCGATCTCGGCGCGCGCTGGTGATCGCGGGCAAGATGCCCGGCGCGGCCGCGTTATCAGGCCGCTTCATGAAATCCCTGCTGCTCTCCCTCACCCTCGCTGCCGGTCTGCAGGCCGCGGCACCGCCGAACTTCGTCTTCATTTTCTGCGACGACCTCACCGTCCAGGCGATCAGCGCCTACGGCCACAAGCTCAAGCTGCTGGAGACGCCGCACATGGACCGCATCGCCAAGCAGGGCCTGCTCTTCGAGCGCTGTCTGGTGCCGAACTCGATCTGCGGACCGAGCCGGGCGGTGATCCAGACCGGCAAGTACAGCCATCGCAACGGCTTTTACCACAACGGCAGCCGCTTCGACAGTTCCCAGCCCACCATGCCGAAGATGCTGCAGAAGGCCGGTTATCAAACCGCCGTCATCGGCAAGTGGCACCTCGTCAGCGATCCGGTCGGCTTCGACCACTGGCACATCCTGCCGGGCCAGGGACTCTATTACAATCCGCCGATGATCCGCGACGGCCAGCCGGTCAAGCACGAGGGTTACACCACCGACCTCATCGGCGATTTCTCGGTCGAGTGGCTGAAGCAGCGCGACAAAACCAAACCCTTCCTGCTGATGAGCCAGCACAAGGCGCCGCACCGCGAGTGGGCGCCGGCCCTGCGCCATCTCGGCTGGCATGGCGACCGCGTCTTCCCCGAGCCGGAAACCTTGTTCGATGATTATGCCGGTCGCGGTCGCGCCGAGAAGGAGCAGGACATGACCCTGGAAAAAACCTTCACCGAGCGCGATGCCAAGCTGACGCCGCCGCCGAACCTGACACCCGCTCAGCTCAAGGTCTGGAACGCCTACTACGAGCCGCTCAACGAGCAGATGCGCCAGGCCAGCCTCAGTGGCGACGACATCGTCCGCTGGCGCTACCAGCGCTACCTGCACGACTACCTCGCCACCGTGAAGGCGGTCGATGAAAACGTCGGCAAACTGCTCGATGCGCTGGAGGCCGAGGGCGTTGCCGACAACACCCTCGTGGTGCTGTCCTCCGACCAAGGGTTTTATCTCGGCGAACACGGCTGGTTCGACAAACGCTGGATCTATGAGGAATCGCTGACCACCCCGCTCTTCGCCCGCTGGCCCGGCAAGATCCAGCCCGGCAGTCGCTCCTCGGCCATGGTGTCGATCCTCGACCTGCCCGAGACCTTCCTCGAAGCCGCCGGCCTGCCGGTGCCGGCCGACCTGCAGGGCCGCAGCCTGCTGCCGATCTTTGCCGGTCAGACGCCGGCCGACTGGCGCAAAAGCTTCTACTACCACTACTACGAGTTCCCAGGCGCGCACAGCGTGCGCAAGCACTACGGCGTCGTCACCGATCGCTACAAGCTCTTCCATTTCTACGAACCCGAGGTGGATTACTGGACCCTCATCGACCGCGAGTCGGACCCGAACGAGATGCGCAACGTTTATGACGATCCGGCCCACGCCGCCGCGCGTGCGCAGCTGCACACCGAGCTGACCCGCCTGCGCACCGAACTGCAGGTGCCCGAGCAGGACCCGCCCGAATCCTTCCTGCGCCCCGGCGCTGGCAAGGGCAAAAAGGCCGGAGGTAAAAAGGCCCAGGCCGGCAAGGCCACCAACTGACCGTCATGCTGCGTCGTCTCGCCCTGGTCTTGTTCGTCGCTGCCGTGCCCGCCGTGGCACAGTCGCCGAACGTCCTGCTCATTCTCGCCGACGACCTCGGCTGGGCCGATGCCGGTTGCTACGGCAACACCTACAACGAGACACCGCATCTCGACCAGCTCGCCCGCGAGGGCCTGCGCTTCACGCAGTTTTACGCCGGTCCGGTCTGCTCGCCGACCCGCGCCAACCTGCAGAGCGGTCGCGACCAGGCGCGCTACGGCATCACCCAGCACATCCCCGGCCATCGCCGGCCCTGGGCGAAGCTGAGCGACCCGGTCGTGCCGCTGCAGTTGCCGCTCGAGGTCGAGACCTTTGCCGAACGCCTGGCGACTGCCGGCTATCGCACCGGTTACTTCGGCAAGTGGCACCTCGGCGGCGCCGGCTTTGGCCCCGGCGATCAGGGCTGGCAGAGTGCCGAGGAAACCAAGGGCAACGTCCAGAAGCAGGGCGGGGTCGAGCGACGCACCACCGAGTACCTGACCGACAAGGCCATCGCCTTCCTCGAGGCCGGGCGCGACCGGCCCTTCCTGCTGCAGGTCTCGCACAACGCCGTGCACATCCCGCTCAGCACCACGCCCGAGCGACTCGACCACTTTCGCGCCAAACCGGCCATGCCCGGCTATCCGAGCCGACCCGAGTACGCCGGCCTGCTCGCCGAACTCGATGCCAGTGTCGGTCGCCTGCTCGCCGCCCTCGACCGCTTGGGGCTGAAGGACAACACCCTCGTCTTCTTCGTCTCCGACAACGGCGGCCTTGAGCACGAGCAGAACGGCACCGTCGTCACCTCCAACCGACCCCTGCGCGGCGAAAAGGGCAGCCTCTACGAAGGCGGCGTCCGTGTGCCAGCCATCGCCCGCTGGCCCGGCCACATCCCCGCCGGCGCCGTTTGCACCACACCCGCCATCACCACCGACCTGCATGCCACCTTCGCCGAGCTCGCCGGCGTCGCGGTGCCGGAGGGCGCGCTCGATGGCGTCAGCCTGCGGCCCCTGTTCGCCGATCCGGCCGCAGCGTTGAAGCGCGAGGCGCTGTTCTGGCATCTGCCGCACTACCACCACAGCACCCCCGCCAGCGCCGTGCGCGAGGGCGACTGGAAACTGCTCGAGTTCTTCGAGGACAACCGCCTGGAGTTGTATCAGCTCGCCGATGATCCCGCCGAGACGAGGAACCTTGCCAGCACCGAGCCCGAGCGCGCCCGCGCCTTGCGGCAAACCCTGCACGACTGGCGCGCCCGCGTCGGCGCCCGCCTGCCGGTGGCCAATCCGCAGCACGACCCGGCCCGTGCCGGCGAACTCGGCAAGCCGGGGCGCGGTCGCTGAACCCTTGACGGCGACCCGCCGCTGCCGGCATGGTGACGCCGCCATGACCTACTACCTCGTCAAACTCTTCCTCAGCGCCGGTGTCATCGTCGCCGTGACCGAGGTCGCCAAGCGCAACAACGCCGTCGCCAGCATCCTCCACTCGCTGCCGCTGACCTCCCTGCTCGCCTTCATTTGGCTCTACGCCGAGACCCGCGACGCCGGCCTGATCGGCCGCCACGCCTACGGCACCTTCTGGTTCGTTCTGCCGACCCTGCCCATGTTCCTGCTCATGCCCTGGCTCATCCGCAAGCTCGGCGGTTTCTGGCCGGCGCTCGCCGCCGGCGTGCTCGGAACCTTCCTGCTCTACCTGCTGACGATGCGCCTGCTCAAGGCCGCGGGGGTGGAACTGTAGGGGGAGGGATGAGGGCCTACGGAAGACACGGAAAGCCCGGAAGGGGGAAAGGGTCGGGCGCTCTGTCCCAGAGCGCCGTGCTGATCCGAAGGGAGCGCGGGCACTCTTGCCCGCTTCTTCAGAAGGGAGCACCGCAGAGGTAGAAACCGCAGAGGGCGGATGGTTGAGGGTGGAGGAGGGCCCACGACCGCGCGCAGCGCCCTTGAGTGCGGCGCTTCCGCGCCGCTCTGCCACCTCGTCCGGTCATTCCCCAAACCCAGAAGGTCCGCAGATTTCACAGATTCCGCAGAGACACAGAAGATCAAACCGCAGATGTCGCCGATGAGCGCCGATGGCAAGCGCTGGCCGAGGGGAGCGCGGGCACTCTTCCGCTTCTTCTGGGTGGCCGGACTTTGAAACCACGAATCGCACAAAGGTCACGAAGACAAACCGGGTAGGGCGTCGCTGCGTCGGCGCCGTGGTTCCCTCTGTCGGCGGGGGCAGTGACCCCGCATTCCCGGTCTGACCGCTCTGCCAACCCTTTTTGAACCGCTGATGAGACGCTGATCCTGAGAGGAGGATGGGGGGCATGTAGGCGCCGTCGCCAGACGGCGGGGATGGGGCGGGTGGCAGGCAGCCGGTTGCCGATCCCGCGTTCTGACGAACGACGCCTGCGGGCAGACGGGTGAGGTGTCGCAGGCCTCAAGCGCCGGTGCCATCTGTAGGCGGGGGCAGCGACCCCGCGGTTCGGGCCGTGGGATCGGTTTCCAAACGGGCCACCTGCGGTTGAAAACAGCAGCCACTTCGCCCCAGCCCGCGCTGTCGGGTCGCTGGAGGCTGGATCGGCCTTTTCCTTGACGGGATTCCCTGTGTTTGACAGGCTCCTGCCATGCACGTTTTCAGCGACGAAGTCGGCCCGCTCGGGCGGCCTTGGCCCGTAGTACCAAGCTTCTGTGCGTCCGAACCTGTTCTGGCAATGGGAGGCTGAATGATACGTATGCCACTTAATGTCTAGGCGAAGCCAATGATTATTTACTGCGCGGACATCGGCTCGATCAAGCGGGGCAACTTCGGGTGGGCGCGCCTCGCGGCCAATGACTCAGCAGACGGCTGCACGACTGGGCAGGACATCCAACAGTTTGTCGAGCGTATCTCGAAGGACGTTGTGGCTGGACACCGTGTGGCGGTCGGGTTCGAGTGTCCCTTGTTTGTTCCTGTTCCCGATGATCCGCTCGGGCTCACGTCGGCCGGGCCCGGGGAGGGTGATCGTTCATGGAGTGCTGCTGGCGGGGTTGGTGCGCTCGCCACAGGTCTTACCGAGGTTCTGTGGATATTGAAGCAGCTTGGGAGGAGCCTCGACAGGCGCCCCGAAGTATTCGTCGACTGGCCGGCATTCCAGCAGGCGGGCGAAGGCCTCTTCATCTGGGAGGCATTTGTCACGAAGGAAGCGAAGATGGCCACCCATTGTGGCGATGCAGAACTCGCTGTGCGTACGTTTCGCGCCGCAATGCCCGCAGTGGATCAACAGAATGCCGTAGTGTGCCAAGGTCCAGTTCGTTCCCTGTTTGGTGCGGCAGTCTTGCAGGCGGGGTGGGCTGACGACTTGGCTTGGCTGGGCAAATCCTGTCTCGTCTTGCGGGCGAGACCCGAGTCGAAGAGCGCGGCATAACACGCCGTGTAGCCTACGGCGTCGCGTGTAATGCCGAGCGCCGCCGCGGCTGACGGCCAGCGTTCGATCGCTCCTGGACTCGATGAAGCCCCGACGCACTTTGGCCCCTCGGCGTTCCAAGAAATCTCCCGCTTCGATCTGACGGAGCGCGAGTGTGCCGAAGGCCACTCGCTCGGGGAGTTGGCCACACGCTGGACCCCTGAGCGAGCAGGCTGCGCCATGCGCGCGCCCCGGGTTTTAAAGTAGTCCTCACACTCCGTGTGAGGCGTGGGGGATCATCACACGGAGTGTGATGGCTACATTCCAGCAGGCTCCGCGAGGCTCGCGCTCCGGGCCTGCGGCGGCGAAAAGCGCGTCAGAGTGCCGAAGGCCACGAAAAAGGGCGGAAATGACGCGGAATGACCGGAAAAACGGCGGTTTTGGGCGGGGTTTCGTCTTGGAAGCCCGGAAAACGGGCGGATTTGCCTGCGTGTCGGCAAGACAAGGGCGTACGTCGGCAGGATTTGCCTGCGTGTCGGTTGGATTTGTCCGCGTGTAGGTAGGACAAGGGCGCGTGTCGGTAGGACAAGGGCGTGTGTCGGTAGGACAAAGGCGCGTGTCGGTAGGACAAGGGCGTGTGTCGGGAGGACAAGGGCGTGTGTCGGGAGGACAAGGGCGTGTGTCGGGAGGACAAGGGCGTGTGTCGGGAGGACAAGGGCGTG